>JAHFUU010000016.1:0-10000 GCA_023264915.1 Microthrixaceae bacterium
ACCATTTCGGCATCGACTCGAAGTACCTCGAGTTCGTCGCCGACCGGAACGAGCACAAGCACGGTTTGCTCGTTCCGGGCACCGATGTCGAGATCAGGCCTGCACACGCCTTGATCGAGGATCGCCCCGACGACGTGTTGCTCCTGGCCTGGAACTTCGCAACCGAGATACTCGAGCAGCAAGCTGACTACAGAGAAGCTGGAGGGATGTTCATAATTCCGATCCCCGAGGTACAGGTGGTTTGAAGGTGATAGAAGGCGTGTCCATAGTCCCGCTCCGTCGGATTCCGGACGAGCGTGGCACCGTCTTTCACATGTTGAAGGCCACTGACCCTCATTTCGACCAGTTCGGAGAGATCTACTTCTCGAGCATCTACAGGGGCATCGTCAAGGGGTGGCATCGGCATCGCGAGATGACCCTCAACTACGCATGTGTACACGGGCGGATCAAGCTCGTGCTCTATGACGATCGGGAGGCTTCACCGACCAGAGGCGAGCTCATGGAGGTGTTCCTCGGCCCGGATGAGTACTCCCTAGCGGTCGTTCCGCCATTGATCTGGAACGGGTTCAAGGGAATGACAGCGACAGCCGTCGTGGCCAACTGCTGCACGCATCCCCACGACCCCAGCCGCTCTGATCGGATGGACCCGTTTGACAACGACATCCCATATGACTGGGATGTCCTTCACCGGTGACCCAACGGGTGCTCGTCACCGGCGGCGGTGGGTTCGTCGGCAGGCATGTCGTCGCGGACCTCACTGCCCGGGCGGATGCAGAGGTCATCGTCGTGATGCACCGGTGGGAGAACCGTCGGACTCTTGATGAGGTCGTCGGCCCCGGGGTCGTGCACAGGTGCATCCACCTCGGGTGGTATGCGGACCCGGCTGACTACCTGACCGCATCAGAGGGCAACATCGACTCGCTCCAGCGTTCCCTGGAGCTGGCCGACTGGCTGGGCGGACGATCCTGCCGGCATCTGACCGTTGCGGGGACCTGCGCCGAATACGCCCCCTTGAGCCGCCCGATGGTCGAAACCGATGAGGTGGCTCCATGGTCGGCATACGGCGCGACCAAGGCTTCCTTCCGAATGATGCTGAGCAGCTCGTTCTGCCCGCCCGGGATCGAGGTTGCCTGGGCTCGACTGTTCAATCTCACAGGCCCAGGAGAGAGTCCGATGCGGTTGATTCCCCTCGTCGTCCTCGCACTGCTGCGCGGGCACGATGTGGCGCTGTCACCCGGCCGCCAGGTGCGCGACTACCTGGACGTGGCCGATGTCGCATCGGCCTTGGTGGACCTGTCAACGACAAAGGCCTCAGGTGCCTTCAACGTGTCTTCGGCCGAGGGTATGGAGCTGTGCCAGCTTCTGGGCAGGATCGGTGATCGTCTGGGTCGCCGCGAGCTCCTCAGGTTCGGTTCGCGGCCCTATGGACCCCACGATGCCCCCTTGGTCGTCGGTGACAACTCGAGCTTGCGGCGCGTGACCTCATGGAAGCGGCGCTATGACACCGAGGCCATGATTGACAGAGTCATCGAGTACTGGAAGCGCTCGGAAACGAGGGACCCGTCATGAAGGTCGTTATCGATACAGATGAGCGGACCCTGGTCACCGATGACGGGCTCGAGACGCGATCACTCGACCTCTACTCGCGTGAGGCGTTCTCGGTTCTGTCGCGACTGTGGGTGACCACCGGGTGGGACCTGAAGTACACATATGGATTCACTTGGATGGGACGGCCTGTCATCCAGCTGCCTGAGGACCTCGTGGTGATCCAGGAGGTCATCTACCGGGTCAAGCCAGACGTGGTGATCGAGACGGGAGTCGCGCATGGTGGTTCACTCATCTTCTATGCCGCTCTGCTGAAGGCAATGGGGAAAGGCCGAGTCGTTGGGGTCGATATCGAGATCCGGCCGCACAACCGGGCTGCGATCGAGGGTCACGAGCTCGCACCGATGATCACGCTCATAGAGGGCTCCTCGGTTGAAGCGGGCACTCTCGATGCTGTCCGGAACGAGCTAGAAGCTGGCGACACAGTCCTGGTGCTTCTTGATTCGAACCACTCCCTGGCGCATGTCCTGGCCGAGCTCGATGCCTACGCGGGCCTTGTCTCGCAGGGTTCGTACATCGTGGCGACCGACGGAGTGATGGAGTGGCTCGTCGATGTTCCTCGCGGCGAAGCTGGCTGGGGCCGTGACAACCCCAAAGCCGCAGTCGAGCGGTGGTTGGGCACCCATCCTGAGTTCACGCTGGAGGAGCCACCGGAGTTCACCTTCAACGAGGGCGAGGTTCAAGAGCGCGTGACTCATTGGCCTTCTGCCTATCTCCGGCGACTCTGACCGCACCCCGCGGACTCAGGTGATGGCGAGCATGCGGTCAAGGGCGACCTTGGCCGACCTGGACGTCTCGGGATCCACCGTGATCTGGTTGACGACTCGGCCGTCGACAAGGTTGTCGAGGGCCCACCCCAGATGGGCGGGATCGATTCGGAACATCGTCGAGCAGGGGCACACGAGTGGATCTAGCGAGATGATCCTCTTGTCGGGCTGCTCGTCGTTCAACCGGTTGACGAGGTGGATCTCGGTGCCCACGGCGATGGTGGACCCTGCCGGCGCGGCGTCGACTGCTTTGATGATGTAGTCCGTCGAGCCAACCTGGTCGGCTCTGGCGCACACCTCGTGGGAGCACTCGGGATGCACGATGACGATCCCGTGCGGATGCTCCTCACGGAACGCCTCGACATGGTCGGGACGGAACCGCTGATGCACCGAGCAATGGCCCTTCCACAACAAGAAGGTGGCTTCCTTGCATTCGGTATCGGTGAGCCCACCGTGCTCGAACCGAGGGTTCCACACCTGCATCTGATGATCGGTGAACCCGAGCTCGTAGGCCGTGTTGCGTCCCAGGTGCTGGTCGGGGAAGAACAGCACCTGCCGGCCGTGGGCGCCCCGTCCCTGCCATTCACCCAGGTCCAGGGCCCACTGGAGCACGGCGTGGGCATTGGTGGATGTGCACACAGCCCCACCGTGATCGCCTACGAAGGCTTTCAGCGCTGCAGAGGAGTTCATGTAGGTGATGGGTACGAAACGCTCGATGTCGGTGGTGCGTGTGAGGTACTCCCAGGTCTCTTCGACCTGGTCGAGATCGGCCATGTCAGCCATGGAGCAACCGGCGTTGAGGTCTGGAAGGATGACTGCTTGGTCGTCGCTGGTGAGGATGTCAGCGGATTCAGCCATGAAATGCACGCCACAGAACACGATGTAGGCGGCCTCGGGCCTCTGCTGGGCCAGAACCGAGAGTCGGAAGGAGTCACCCCGGGCGTCTGCCCACCTCATCACCTCGTCTCGCTGGTAGTGATGGCCAAGTACGAACAGACGTTCGCCTAGCCTGTTCTTGGCTGCCTGGATGCTCTCGGCCAGGTCGGCCTCTGACGCCGTGGTGTACCGCTCTGGAAGCGGTCGCTGTAGCCGCAACATTTGCCGGACCCTTCTGTCGATGAAGCTTCGATTTGGTCTGACCGGTGGGGACAGCCTGGTCGCCTCGCCACGGGGATGTCGGTCTCGAAGCTGATATGTCGCCGGATACCAGGCCGGCACTGACAGTCTAAGTCAAGTCAATCGCAGATGTCTCGCTCTGGACGTATGAACGTGATTACGGTGCGGATGGCTTGGGGGGAGGCAGGGGCGGAGGGCCACCTTCGGAGGGCGAAGGTGGCAGGGTCACCCCAAGCTCTCGCGCCAGCGCGGACGCGCTGACGATTCGCGGGGCGCGTCGGCCATCGGCGGTCGGGACATCGCCTGTAATCCGTTTGCAGATCCGGTAGGCGGGATAGCTCTCAGGGCCTTCGCATGAGCCCAGCACGAGAACGGGCGTGTCGGGCTGGTCCCGCGCCAGACGTCCGATCTCGTCCTCGGTCCCGAGATCTTGGCCGTGGCGCCCCGTGTAGTACAGGATCCACGAGTCTGGACGGAATGGCTGGCCGATGTAGTAGATCGCGTCTCCGCGTGGCAGGGGCTGTGACAACAAGAGCTCCGCAGGCCGGAGACCGTCTGATATGAGCACGCGCGCTTGGGTGCCCATCCCCAGGTCCACGGCTCCGATGACCAGGGCGAACACGATGAGTGCGGGGGCCGCGACGTCACCATGTGGACCTGTCTTCCACACAGAAGCCAAGCCAGAGATGACATAGGTGACCCCGACGAGGGTCGGGAACAACAACCAGTACATCCAGTACTGGTGACCCGCAGCTGCTTCGCGGAAGATCATTGTGTAAAGGCTGACGGTCACAAGAGACAGCCCGGCCAGTGGGCGGAAGGTGCGGTTCCTCAGGGCGATGAGGCATGCGATGAGACCTCCAGCTGAGAGACCCAGGAGCTGCAGGATCCACGGCGACTGAAAGTCGAGGACCTCACCGAGGGAGGTGCCCGCGGAGGAGCCCGAGCGCCGTGTGAACTTGCCCATGAGTGCATCGAGGCTGCCGTAGGTCCACCATGCCCAACCCACCGACAGCGCCGCGCCGATCAGCCCTCCACACAGGTAGGGGAGTGCCAGCTCAACAGCCCTCCTACCGGTCCTGGTTGCTCTGGCGAGCAGCGATACGCAACAGATGGCGACCAGGAGGGTGGCTTGCCAGCCCGAAAGGCACGCGAGCGCCACGAGCGGGGTTCGCCAGATCCAACGGCGTGACGTCACAGCGTCGGATTCTTGGTCCAAGGATCCCCAGTCGCGGTTCCAACACAGGGCCACAGCCAGCCCGAAGGGGAACGACGTGACGGGCGTGTCGAGCATGGTGCCGTACACGAAGAACATCGGTGTCGCCGCGGTCAGGACCACTGCTGCCGCGCCACCGACTCGATCAGCGCCCAGTGAGCGGCTGAGGCTGTATAGAAGCACCAGCGCTGCAAGGCTGCCGATCCATGCGGGCGCTCGTGAAGACCACTCGTGCTCGCCTGCCACCGACTCCGCGAGCGCTGCTTCGACAACGATCAGTGGAGGGTGGGTCGCGTAGAGGGTTCCGTCCAGTCGCCGGCCACCGAAGCCAGACGACATCGGCCCGAGGTCGCGGAGCGAACGGCTGTTGTAGGCCCATACAGAACCGTTGATTCCCTCATCGCTGTCACCGAAGAGCGAAGTGATCGGCCCCCACGAAGCCACGATGAAGCACGTGGCCAACACGGCGACTGCGATGAGCGCGATCGGACCCTCTCGGGAAGCCGACCAGAGCCGCATCCAGAGACGTTAACCCGAAGGTTCCACGCACTTGGACCATCGCCGGGTCCCACGGTCCGTCGGGCTGCGTTGGGGGCGCAGCGCCCGATGGCGATACCGTCTGCATGTGCCACTGACCGGATCCGAGGACCGACGAGGCAACCCACGATCCATGGAGGCCCTCTGGATCGTCGTAGGGCCGATCGGGCCAGTCTGAGGAGCCTCGTTGTCCTGGGTCGCCATCGTCTTGGTAGTTGCCCCGTTCGCAGCGATCGCGGCCATAAGTCGAAATGAGCGGCGGCGCTCGGCGTTGCGCTCTGAGACGATCGAACTCCGGGCAGACGAGCTTGGGGTGCGGCGGGTTCTGGCCGACGGGCGTGAAGAGCAAGTCGATTGGGGTGAGGTCAACGAGGTCGAGGTCGTTCGTGCGAGCAGGGGCGCGCACGCGGCCTATGGCGGGGTCCTGGTGCTTCGTGCGACCGAGACCAGGGGTTGCCTGATCCCCCTGGATCGGCTCGACGAGACAGGTATTCGGGACGCGCTGGTCCGGATGCTTCCTGGCTTCGACAGGGCCGCGTTCGACGCGGCCCTGCGCAAGCCGCCCCCCTCGCGCACCTCTTGCTGGGTGCGGCCAGGGACCCGCGACGAGGTGTCGAGCGGCGCGTGACCTGGACTGCCTTTGAAGGGGCGTGCTGCGCTGGTGGGCTCGGAGGCGTGAGATCGTAGATGGCTGATGTCGTGTCGCGGTGGGTCGATGGGCTCGCTGTATATGAACGGACAGGACACGTGCAGGGAAGTGATCGATCGCCTTCGGTGGTCTTCGTGCACGGATCCATGGATCGGGCTGCCAGCTTCGCCAAGGCGCTTCGCAGGCTCGCGGAGCTCAGCTCGGTTCGCTATGACCGCCGTGGTTATGGAAGAAGCATCGGGGCAGGCGTCGCGGAAGGTGCCAGCGGGCATGTGGACGACCTGCTGGCCGTTGTGACGTCAACCCAGAACCTGGCCTGCCCGGTCGTGGTCGTGGGTCATTCCTTTGGTGGCGTCTTGGCATTGGCTGCCGCCGACAGGCGACCAGACCTCATAGGCGCCGTGGGTGCTTTCGAGGCTCCGATGCCATGGCTGTCCCAATGGCCGTCGAGGACCGCGGGTGGCTCCGCAGTCGACGCTGCCAGGACCGGCGGGCCCGAGGAGGCCGCCGAGCAGTTCATGAGGCGGATGATCGGGGACCAGCGATGGGAGCGCCTGCCGGCATCGACCCGGCACACCCGCCGAGCCGAAGGGTCAGCCCTGGTCGCCGAGCTGTCCGCGATGCGCTCGCCGGGTTTGCCGCCTTATGACTTGGAGACCCTGAAGGTACCTGTGATCGCCGGACACGGGTCCTTGTCCCGTCCCCACCACGTCGAGGCGGCACAGCGCCTTGCCCGAGCCGCACATACCAACGTCTTGGTCATCGAGGGAGCGAGCCACAGCGCCCATTACACGCACCCAACGGAGTTCGCGCAGTTCGTGGAGCGTGCCATCGCAGCCGCGGAACGCGGGTGAACAGCGGGCTTGGGTGCCAGACTGGCGCCGGCCAGGGCCGTGTGCCTCTGCTATCGGCCATGGGCGATCGACATGCTCGGAGACTGACGCCGGACTTCTACCGTCGTGACAGCCGTGTTGTCGCCCCCGAGCTGTTGAACAAGGTGCTCGTCTGCGGCAACCGTTCTGGACGGATCGTCGAGGTCGAGGCCTACGCCGGCTCAGCAGATCCGGCGAGTCACGCGTATCGGGGCCCGACCAAGCGGAACCTCACGATGTTCGGGCCGCCGGGTCGGCTCTATGTGTACTTCACCTACGGCATGCACTGGTGCGCCAACGCCGTTTGCGACGAAGAGGGCAGGGGACTGGCTGTGCTGCTGCGGGCTCTGTCTCCCATCGAAGGCAGGGACGAGATGAGGCAGGCCCGGTCGCGCGCGCGCCGCGAACGGGACCTGTGCTCGGGGCCGGCCAAGCTGTGTCAGGCATTGGGCATAGATGGACGACTCGACGGCGTGGATCTGACCTCTCAGGACGCGATCGTCTCGATCGTCGACGACGGGGTCGTGCCTCCCTCGGAGCCAGGTCAGAGCTGCCGGATAGGGCTGTCGGTGGCGACCGAGGAACCGTGGCGCTGGTACGTGGCGGGTGACCCGAACCTCTCACGGGCCGAGAGGTGACCAAGGGCCTGAGTTGTCCACGGTGTCGATCAGAAGATGTCGCCTGGTGAAGCGCACGAAGCCATCTTGTTGGAGGAAGCGAAACCGTCGATCGGCTCGGTCACCTG
Source organism: Microthrixaceae bacterium (assembly GCA_023264915.1). Lineage (GTDB taxonomy): Bacteria > Actinomycetota > Acidimicrobiia > Acidimicrobiales > Acidimicrobilacustridaceae > JACPNV01. The sequence continues at coordinate 7,508 of JAHFUU010000016.1, forward strand.
CCTCGCTCCTTTTTGGGTGACGAAGAGCCTGGCTGAGCTGTCGCCGCGCAGGCGGCTTGCGTAATCGGTCCGGTCCGCCAGGTAGGTCCGCCAGTCCGCGAGCCATTCGCGGAACAGGCCGGCGTCGTGGTCCGCGTCGGTCTGGCCCGGGTTGTTGGACAACTGTTTGGATCGCGCCCCTCCCGGCGAGGCGACGACCGCATCCAGGTCGTCGAGCATCCTGGCCAAGATGGCGTTGGATTGGTTGACCACGTCAGCTCTCGCGGTGGGATCGGCCGTGTCGCCGGCTTTGGGGAGTGCGGAGAGGACCTCAGCGGCCTTCTTGCAGATCTCTTCGGAGCGTTGCGCGACAGCAGGGTTGGTCATGGTGTCCGGCGCTGGCCTTCGGGCGAGTGGGGAGAACGCGTAGGCCCACATGGCGATCATGACTGCCACGATCACTCCGAGCAGGAGACGTAGGGGGGTCAGGCGAGTTCTGGACGAGGCGGCCTCGTGACCCGGCAGCTCGCCCGGTTGTGGCCGAACGGAGCGTCTGGCCGGGGAAGTGGTGTGATCCTCTGGCACCGATCTGAGTGTGGCCGTCGCGGGCAGATCCTTACCAATCATGTTGTGATCCTGACGGGAACGGGATCGAGCTGGGACACGAGCCAAGGTGCTGGCAGACTTGCCGCCATGTCCGGATCCGAAGTCCTCGACGATCTCCTCGAAAGGGGTCTGGTACATGACAGCACCGACCGGGGCGAGCTTCGTGTGCGCCTTGACGAGGGTCCGGTAGCGGTATACGCGGGCTTCGATCCGACGTCAGACAGCTTGCAGGTTGGCAACCTTGTCCCGCTGATCCTGCTGCGCCGTTTCCAGCTCCACGGCCACCGGCCGATCGCCCTGGCAGGTGGCGCAACCGGGATGATCGGTGACCCCAGCGGCAAGTCCGACGAGCGCAACCTCCTCGATGACGAGGCGCTCACGCAGAACCTCGCGGCGGTCAAGAGCCAGCTCGAGCGGCTCCTCGACTTCGAAGGGGGTGCGAACCCGGCCCTGCTCGTCGACAACCGGGACTGGACAGCCTCAATGAGCTATCTCGATTTCCTCCGCGACGTGGGCAAGCACATGACCGTCCAGCAGATGCTGGCCAAGGAGTCGGTCAAGAACCGTGTGGCGAGCGCGAGTGGCATCTCTTACGCTGAGTTCTCCTACATGCTCCTTCAGGCCTTCGACTTCCGCCACCTCAACCTCCACATGGGATGTGAGCTGCAGGTGGGCGGTTCGGACCAGTGGGGGAACATCACCGCCGGCATCGATCTGGTGCGAAAGACGACGGGGGTCGCCGTGCATGGCCTCACCGTCCCGCTGCTCACAGACAACTCAGGCCACAAGCTCGGCAAGACGGCCGCCGGTGCGATCTACCTGTCCCGAGATCGAACTCCGGTTGACACCTTCTACCAGTACTTCGTCAACCTCGGTGACTCCGAGGTCGAGCGAGTGCTGCTCCAGCTCACGCTGTTGCCCGTCGAGGAGATCAGGCAGGTCATGGCGCAGCATGAGGTTGCACCCGAGAAGCGGCTCGCGCAACGAACGTTGGCCCGCGCAATGACCGAGTTGGTGCACGGAGCCGAGGCTGCGGACCGGGCTGATGCCGCCTCGCGCCTGTTCACCGCCACCACATCGGGCCTGAGCATGTCGGACCTGGACGCGCTGTCCCTCGAGATCCCGACCTCGCACCTCGACCGGCTTCGCCTGGCGGACGGGATCGACCTTGTGGACTTGCTTGCAGAGACAGGCATCACCCAGTCAAAGGGCGAGGCACGGCGCCTGCTCTCGCAGGCCGGCATCTCTGTGAACGACGAGACACAGACCGGGACGAGACGCATCGACGAGGAAGATCTCCTGCACGGTGCCTATCTTCTGATCCGTCGAGGGAAGCGGAACCGTCACCTCATCGCAGTCCACCAGGAGACTCCCTGAACGTCTCAGACGGCGGAGATGTTGGGAAATCGACAGAAAATCGGCTCAGGGGCTTGGCACCTGGGCGATGAGCTGGTACCTTGGTTCTCCGCCCTGCGAACGGTGCAATAGTGCCGCCCAGCTAGGCGAACCGGTCATCCCCTCGCTGGCAGACCACCCCCTTCGGGGCACGGGCGGCCAAGCGATCTTGACCCCGTGTTCGGCGACCACTAGGTTGTCGCTCCGCTTCGGTTGGATCTCGATCCGGCCTGTCGCAAAGAGCCGAGGAACCCTCACCTGCGGGTGAGCGCGGCCTCGCAGCGAGTCGAGAATACCGCTTGCCGGTCTCGACCACGTTGCTCCTTGAAAACGGAACAGAGAACGTACAGGTCTTGGTCCGGTTGGGCGTAGGTCGTAGAGCGGCTGCTTGCAGCAGCATTTCGGCTGATGCCTTCGGATCCCAAGACCAAATTGCCAGTGCGGGCGATTGTTGCGACGAACTTGCCTCGGTCAGCAGCCGAGCCCTCATCAGGGGGTGATGCTGCGAAGCGA
>JAHFUU010000016.1:12500-13839 GCA_023264915.1 Microthrixaceae bacterium
AAGCATGCCGAGAGGCAGGTGAAATAGTACCTGAAACCGTTGGTTTACAAACAGTCAAAGCGTCGTGACCTGGAGGCTTGCCTCCTTGTCGCCGCGATGGCGTGCCTTTTGAAGAATGAGCCTGCGAGTTGTGGTACGTGGCAAGGTTAACCAGTGATGGGAAGCCGGAGCGAAAGCGAGTCTTAATAGGGCGTTTAGTCGCGTGCTGCAGACCCGAAGCCGAGTGATCTATCCATGGGCAGGTTGAAGCGGGGGTAAGACCCCGTGGAGGACCGAACCCACCTAGGTTGAAAACTGGGGGGATGACCTGTGGATAGGGGTGAAAGGCCAAGCAAACTCGGTGATAGCTGGTTCTCCCCGAAATGCATTTAGGTGCAGCGTCGTGTGTTCAGCATCGGAGGTAGAGCACTGGATGGGCTAGGGGGCCCACAAGCTTACCGACCCCAACCAAACTCCGAATGCCGATGCTCCAGAACACGGCAGTGAGACCATGGGGGATGAGCTTCATGGTCGAAAGGGAAACAGCCCAGATCGCCGGCTAAGGCCCCTAATTCTGGACTAAGTGGTAAACGATGTGAGATTGCGAAGACAGCCAGGAGGTTGGCTTAGAAGCAGCCACCCTTGAAAGAGTGCGTAACAGCTCACTGGTCGAGTGATCTTGCGCGGACAATGTAACGGGGCTCAAGTCCAGAGCCGAAGCCGCGGATTCACGCGTATGCGTGAGTGGTAGGGGAGCGTCGATCTCTGCTGCGAAGCGTCGGTGTGAACCGTCGTGGAGCGTGATCGAGTGAGAATGCAGGCATGAGTAGCGAGAGAGGGGTGAGAAACCCCTCCGCCGAAAGCCCAAGGGTTCCTGGGGAAGGCTAATCCACCCAGGGTAAGTCGGGAGCTAAGGCGAGGCCGAGAGGCGTAGTCGATGCACAACCGGTTGATATTCCGGTACCACCGTGTCCGCGCCAAGCCCAAGTCCGGGTACTAAGGGGCTGCTCTCCCTTCGGGGAGAAGCGAACCGACCAACCGGAGGCGGGTAACTGATGAGGGACGCAGGAGGGTAAGTGAACCCAGGCGATGGTTGTCCTGGGGTAAGCGAGTAGGTGGGCCCCGATGAGAGTTGGGGCCGACAACACCGAGACGCGATGCCGAGCCGATACAGGCGAAGTCACCGATCCCATGCTGCCGAGAAAAGCTCAGCAGTGAGTTGACACGGTGCCCGTACCCCAAACCAACACAGGTGGGCAGGTAGAGAATACCAAGGCGATCGGGAGAACTGTGGTTAAGGAACTCGGCAAAATACATCCGTAACTTCGGGAGAAGGATGACCCCGCTAGGGTGATGAGAC
>JAHFUU010000313.1 GCA_023264915.1 Microthrixaceae bacterium
CACCCTCCGCGATCGAGGAACTGCGCGAACGATCCTGCCGCTGCCTCTATCCCAGAGTCGATCGGCATCGAGATGATCTGCGACCCCGCCGGCAGCAACAACTTCCAGTCGGCGGTGCCACAGCAGTGAAGCGCTGTTATGGACAGGCGTTCGAGCGTTGCCAGCACGCTGGAGGCAAGGTCCACCGCGTCGGGTGCGTCGATGGGGAAGTCGGGAAACAGCGCGCTGCCGAGAGCGGGCTCGTCGACGAAGGTGACCAGCTGCGCACCCGGGACACGTTCGCGGACGTAGGTGCCGAGCAAGCGGGCGCGCTGGCGAACAGCAGAGCCTGACACGCGAAACGCAAGCTCCGCGGGAACGCCGGCCGCAGCGAGCGCTACGCCGAAGGTGACCGGACCGGTGATGGAGACCTTGAGCGGCCCACCGCGGTCAGCCATGACCCCGAGGAAGGCCCGCAGGCCTACATAGGCATCTGAGCTGAACGTCAGGTCGGTCAAAGGCGCGTCCGGGTCAAGGCTGCGCTCATCGATCACGAGTGATCCATCGTCTTGGACCTCGACACCTGGTACGCCATGGGCTGCCTGGGCGATCATGCCTTCGCGGCGCGATCTCGCCGGGAGTGACGGCGCCGCAGGCAGACGGTGCTGGTGGCGCAGGACGAAGTCCACCGCGTCGCTCGGGTCGACATGGGGGAGGCTTCCGATCGAGGTGGCCATCCCGAGGGGCAAGGGCACCAATCGATCGTCCACTTCGGCCTTCCCCGCAATCGTCATGGCTTCCCGCCATTCCCCCTCATCGTCATGCCCATGGATACCGAGTGCCGTCACCAAGGCGCAAATCGCCCGCGGACCCACGCCATCCAGACCCGTGTCGGTCATCTCGACTCGAGCGGCCGATTCGCACGCGGTCCGGCACAGGCGCCAATCTCAGGCGGTGGATCTCCCGGCACACGAACCACCGAGGCGCAGGTCCCGCACCACTGTTCGCCAGCTCGCAACACGGTGGGTGCTGCCGGTGATATGGGCCAGCCTGGCCTTCACGGCTGGGCCGGCGTTCGCGGATGCGCTCTCCACGCGGAGCGAGATGGTCCAGCGCGTCGACTCGGCGGGTCTCTGGCTGACATGGCTGGCCGGCCTCGTTGTCACCTTCGTGGCATCATCGGCGAGCCTCACCGCGATTCGGGTCCTCGGCCCGGCAACCCTCGCCGCCGCGGTAGCAAGCGCCCTTGCAGGCGCTACCGGACCCACAGCGACGATCGCGGTCGTCGCTGGCCTCATCACCACGTGCGTGTGCCTCAACCGCGAGGTGGCGGACTGCTACGTCAACGGGTCTTCCTACGGCGATGAGCGCCGGTACCTGCTCCGCACCCCCGCGCCGCTCCTGCTCGGGCCGGCCGAGGCCGCGGTCGCTCTGGTCGTAGCCGGCATCGTCGGAGGGCCGATGCTGGTGAGTTCCGGCTCCTGGGTTCTCGGTGCGGCAGCGATCGTGGTTGGCTGGCCGATGGCGCTCCTGTCCCTCCGAGCGCTGCACGGCCTGTCAAGGCGTTGGTTCGTGTTCGTGCCCGCAGGAGTGGTCGTGCATGATTTCACCACGTTGATCGACTCACTCATGGTCCGCCGCAACGAGATAGCAACCATCGGCTGGGCGAGCGAACCCACAGCAGCGACGGATCTCACGGCCAACAGCTTGGGTCGCGTCATCCAGGTCTCCCTCACCGCGCCGGCCTCGCTGCTTCCCCGGCCTTCCAGGCGGCCCGGGTCACCCGCAGCGGTGGTAGAGCCCATCGAAACCAACGCCGTGCTGATCACGCCGGCTCGCGCGCACGCGTTGCTCGCGGACGCGGCCGGCAGGCACATCGCCGTCATCACGTGACGACCCCGCCCCCCAGCACGGTGTCCCCGCAGTACAAGGCGATGCTCTGCCCTGTCGCCACGCGGGTCTCGGGCTCGAGCCAGCGCAACCTGACGACCCCAGCCCCGGCAAGCCCCCCTGCTCGGGGTCGACTCGATGGATCAGGGGGTGCGCGCCCAGGCCCGATCACCTCGACGACACCCCGACGAACCGACCCGTGGGCACTCGTCTGGGCTATCACGTCGCCCTCGAAGGGCCGATGTGCCCACGTGACCTGGTCGAGGATCACCTCGCGGCACGTGAGCTCGCTCGCTGGTCCCACGGTGACGAAGCCACCGGTGACGTCGACGTCGACCGCGTACATGGGCTCTCGGTTGCCGGACAGGCCAAGTCCCTTTCGTTGACCGACGGTCACCAGCTGGAGTCCATCGATTGACCCGAGGGCTTCACCCGAGGATGAGCGCAAGGTTCCCTGCTTGAGCTCGACGCGCTCGGACAGGAAGGCCCGCCGCCCACCTGTCGAGGTGATGAAGCAGACATCCTGGCTGTCGGGCTTCGCGGCGATGCGCAGCCCGAGCTCGGCCGCCCGGTTGCGAACCTCTGCCTTGGTCAGGTCACCGATCGGCAGCAAGATGCGCGACAGCGCCACCTGATCGAGCATGTAGAGGACATAGGACTGGTCCTTGGCACGGTCCACGCTTCGGGCGAGGCGGAGGTGCCCGTCGGGCTGGCGAGCGATCCGAGCGTGGTGACCGGTCGCCACCGCGTCGAAACCCAGCGCGTCGGCGCGCCGGAGCAGGCGATCGAACTTGAGATGGCGGTTGCACTCGACGCAGGGGTTCGGCGTGCTACCTCCCGCCCATGCCGCCACGTAGGGCGCCACGACATGCTCGGCGAAGTCGTCTCCGAAGTTGAAGACGTGGAAGTCGATGCCGAGCTGCTGTGCAACACGGCGTGCATCCTCGACGTCGGCCACCGAGCAGCAGCCGCTGTCGCTCTCGCCCCCCCACAGCTTCATCGTGACGCCACTTACCTCATGACCTGCATCCAGTGCCATCGCGGCAGCGACCGACGAGTCGACCCCGCCTGACATCGCTACGAGAACCTTCATGGCGACGCCGCGGCTCGAAGTTGCTCGACAGCGGGTGCTACAACCTCCAGAGCGCGAACGACATCGCTCTCGGTCGAGCTGTACCCGAGCGAGAACCGGACGGACCCGAAGGCGAGTGACCGGGGCACCCCCATGGCAGTCAGCACATGGCTCGGCTCCATCGCGCCGGATGCACACGACGAGCCCGCGGAGGCATAGACGCCATGCTCCTCCAGCAGGTACAGGAGTGCCTCGCTCTCGACGCCCTCGAAGCAGACGTGGCAGTGGCCGGCTGATCGGCGTGGTCCTGCGCGGTCTGTCCCGCACATGGCGGGCGTGCCGCGCCCGCCAGCGCAGGTGAGGATCGTCCCCGCGACAGCGGCCACGAGGCCCGCCTCGAGGCGATCCCGGAGCTTGCCCACCTGCCTGTTGGCCGCGTCGCGGCGCTCGACTGTGATCCTGAGCGCCTCGGCCATGGCGACGATTCCGGCCACGTTGTGAGTGCCACCCCGGCGCTCGCGCTCCTGGCCACCACCGACTGCCCGCGCAGCGAGGGCTGTCGCGGCAGCGGGTCGCACGACGAGAGCCCCGACACCCTTGGGGCCACCGAACTTGTGCGCGCTGATCGAGACGAGGTCAGCGTCCGCAGCCTGAGCCGACACGTCCAACGACGGCGCGGCCTGCACGGCATCGGTGTGCACGAGCGCGCCAGGCGCCAGACGGTGGACGATCGAGGCGACCTCATCGACTGGTTGCACAAGACCTGTCTCGTTGTTCACCAACATCACTGACACGGCGGACACGCCGTGCTGAGCCGAACCGGTGACTGACCCGGCATCGAGGATCGACTCCAGAGCGCCCAGGTCGACCACCCCGCTGGGGTGCACGGGGACGATCTGGCCAGATCGCGACAGGACCGGCTCGAGGACGGCATGATGCTCGATCGCCGAGCAGACGAGGGTTCCGCCCAACCTGTCGTGCACTCCGAGCACTGCCAGGTTGTCTGACTCGGTGCCTCCCGAGGTGAAGACGATGTCTGAGGGGGCAGCACCCAGGGCCATTGCAACCACCTCGCGCGCGTCATCGATGGCCTTCCGCGCGGCGCGGGCTCTTCGATGAGCGCCTGACGGGTTGCCGTACTCCACTGACAGGTACGGCAACATCGCCTCGACAGCCTCCGGTCGCATGGGTGTGGTTGCCGCATGGTCGAGATAGGCCTCGCCGTCTTCATCTGCCACCCCACCAAGGCTAGGGCCTCCCCCACCCCGCGGATCAGTGTCCAACCTCGGCTCTTTGGGTCCGCGACGGGCGATCAAGCTCTGGGGATGCTCGCGGCGAGGCCGTCGAGGATGTCGGCTTCGCTCACCAGGCACTCCTCGAAACCGAAGTCGCGCATGATCTCGACGAGGATGCATGTGCCGCCGACGATGACGTCCGCCCGTTCACGCGCGAGGCCCGGGTTGTGGAC
>JAHFUU010000017.1 GCA_023264915.1 Microthrixaceae bacterium
GCTTGTCACATGAGGGGTTGCCGATCAACAACGCGGCTACGACTGCAGCGAGCGCTGCACCACCGATCATTCGCAACAGCTCGCCGCCTCGCATGCCCAGCACTTCTGCGGCGTGCCCCGAGGCTCGCCGCGCCGGGACGGCTCTGCGCGAGCCCCGTTCTGTGTCTCCCTGGAGAACCCAGAGCGTGGCCAGCGCGACCACCAGCCACACCAGCACGATGACCAGGGACTCGGGCGTCTTGGCACCTATCTGTGGGGCCAGGAACAACCCCGAGAGGAAGACCGACGGCCTCAGCCTGTCGGCTCGCTTCCAGTCCATGCCAGCCACCACCAGACCCAGGTACGGTGCCGGCAGGTAGTTCGGCATCGACCTGGTCGCGGACGAGACGATCCCGGCCACGGTCAGGTAGAGCGCAGCAACGAGGATCGCGCAAACCCATCCGGACACGGTCCTGAAGAGCCTGTCGACAGGGATCAGGTGGCCGAGCGCTATCCCCGTCGCGAGTGCCGCGATGGCCACCCCGCTCAGTGCAGCGGACTTGATCGCGACGCCGAAGCCGGCCAGCGCGATCGAAACGACCAGGAACGCCATCACCTTGGCGATCCCGCTTGCCAGCGCAGGAGGCGCTGAAGGTGGGAACTGGAACCGCAGCTGGCCAGGCGGACCACCGGGCGTGCGAGGACGCGGTCCTTGGCCCACCGGGACATGCCAGGGGCCGGCGCCCGACGCGGTGGGCGCGCTCAAAGCCACTGGTCCCCGTTGGTGGAGATGATCCGCGTCATGCCGTGCCAGTCAGCAGGCTCGGGCTGGCCGGGTACCGCCGCGGCGAGGCGACGGCGTACCTGGTGGGGGGTCTTCACCTCGTTCTCGACGGTCCGCGCACCTGCCGGCGGCGGCGGGAAGATGGCGACCATGTCACTGGGCCGCACCAGGGCCGGTGGCAGAGGCGGTTCGCCGATCGGTTCGACCGTCACCAGCTGCACCAGCCACCCTCGCCGCAGCCCCTCCTCGGCGAGCCAGGCTGCCCGGGCCGCAGCGGCATCGCTCGTCGGACCGAAGGCCGCCAGGTCAAGGACCACACGCACCGCTATCGAGCCGGTGCCCTCGTGCTCTTTGACCATCAGGTGGCGGTTGTGCGCCGTTGCGGGCCAGTGGACGTCGCGCCTGCTGTCACCCCGCACGTACTCGCGCACACCGCGGAACAGGTCATGGCCGACGACGGCTGTCGGGGAGAGACCGATCCGCATCGTCGTCTGGTACGGCCAGGTCAGGTCGTGCCTGAGCGGTGGAGGACCAACGAACAAAGGGGTGGTGAAGGTCATCCGGGTTCGGCGGGTCACCTCGAAGAGACCGAAGGGCCCAGAAGCCCTGACATCGAGCACGAGGTTCCTCATCACGCCCCGAGGTGGTGCGGGAAGGGTCAGGTAGCACGGCGTGCTGTCGAGCACGGTGACCGTGAATGGCTTGAGGGGAGGGGGTGGAGACACCGAGACAGGTCGGCTGACTCCGGTGACGACGATCTCATAGGACAGCGGGTATCCCGCCAGCGCGTCACTCGGGTTCCTCACCTCGACGTGCAGGTTTCGCAACGCGAGCGCCGTGACGATCCCGTCCAGCGTCACTGCCGCTGACACGGCGAAGGCCAGCATCAGCTGCGGTTGGGATCTGGTGATCAGCCAGAGCATCGCCGCCGCGAACCCGACGAACGCTCCTGCATAGGTAGCGGGACGAGCGAGGAGGGATCGCCTGCTCGCCTCGAAGCGGTGGTCCGTCGGCGGAGCAGCGTGCAGGTCAGCCACGTCTTCGGGTCACCGTTGGGGTGCGGGCGGCACGGGCAGCGAGCCCAGGAAGTCGAACACCCAGTTGCGGGCCGCGAACAGATCACCGTTGGTCGCGTCCAGCAGCCGGTGTGCGAGCACGGCCGGCGCCACCGCCTGGACATCGTCGGGGCTGACGTGACGGCGCCCGCCCACCAGGGCGTGGGCGCGGGAGACGTTCAACAACATGAGCGCAGCTCTGGTGCTGAGCGGCTGGTCGCGGCCCGTGCGGCTTCGAACCAGATCGATCAGGTCGAGCGCATAGTCAGATACGAGTTGGTGCACGAAGATCGTCTCGACCTCGGCGCGGAGGTTCATCCAGTACCTGAGGTCGGCGATGGGTGTCAGCTTGTCGAGCTGGGGCTCGCCACCGAGCCCACGGACGAGTTGCCGTTCGGCCTCGCGCCCCGGAAGGCCCAGGGACAGCGACACGGCGAAGCGGTCGCGCTGGCCGGCAACGAGGGGGAACGTGCCGAGGTCGCCATGGGGGTTCTGCGTGGCGATGACGAAGAAGGGTTGCGGCAGCAGGTGTGACTCTCCGTCGACGGTCACCTGACGTTCGGCCATGGCCTCGAGCAGGGCTGACTGTGTGCGCGGTGTGGCCCGGTTGAGCTCGTCGACCAGGGCCACGTTGTTGAACAGCGGTCCGGGCCTGAAGCTCCAGGTGTGGCTGTCGTCCTCGTAGACGGACACGCCTGTCAGGTCTGACGGCAACAGGTCTGCGGTGCCCTGGACGCGACCGAACGATCCTCCGATCGACAGCGAGAGAGCCTTTGCCATCAGGGTCTTGCCCACGCCCGGGATGTCCTCGAGGAGCACGTGCCCGCCGGCGAGGAAGGCAGAGACAGCGAGCCTGATGGGGTTGGGGTCACCCAGCACGACCGACGAGACAGCCTCGACCAATCCTGTCACACGTTCTGGAGCCATGGTCCCGACGAAGGTCGGCGGTCCCTCACCGGGCGAGGCCGCATCGAAGCCAGACGTGCCGAAGGCCGACCCATCCCGTGGATCGTGCCCCGCCGGCGGCTCCTGGGTCGCCGGAGCCGCTGAGGGGATGGAACGGTCGATGTCGGACACGCTCACTCCTTGGGCCTCGGCGTCGCGCTGGATCTTGTTCCTGTATCCAGATCGAGAGGGTAGTTGTTACAGGGCACCTCCGAACCGCGAGAGCCCCGTGACCTGGTCGCGTCAGGCCGCGGCCCAGGTTCACGGACAGGTCGCGGCCCGGGTCAGGGGATGGGCCGGCCCAGAGCGAAGGGACAGGTTGCCGAGATGTGCCCGGCGCCGGTTCGCCAGGGCTCAGGTCTTGCAGGAGTCAAGCGAGCGCTGGTAGGCGCCCAGCAGCAATGACCTCCCGGTGCTCGTGGGGTGGACCGTGTCATAGGTGATCGGCCCCCCCGGGCTGCCCGAAGCGTCGTACTCGGAGACGATCCTTGCCCAGTCGATGACCCTACGCTTGGGCCCTTCGGCGGCCTGTTGCGAGGCCCACGCCCGGATCCGCTGGTTCAGACCCACGGCAAGGCCGTGGGCGTCGTTGACGGCGATCGAGAAGATGCTCTCGTTGACGGTGACGATGTGCACGCACTCAGAGCGGTCATAGGCTCCGGCGAGCTCGAGGAGGACTGTGGCGTTCTGGTCTGTCGGCTCGCCCTTCATGACGTCGTTGGTCCCGAGGTTGATGAAGACCTGGCGTGGTTGCAGCTCTGCGAGGTGGCGCCCGGACGATGCCATCTCGTCGATCGTCCGCCCGGGGACGGCTTGCACGCGCGAGTCGTCGACATCGAACCGGGTCGCCAGCTCAGAGCGAACCTGGTCCGTTATCGAGTCTCCGATGAAGGCGTTCTGGTTGAAGCTGCGGCTGGTGTGCTGCTTCCACGCGACCAAGGCGACGCACACGAGTGCAGTGAGCGCGAGCGCGGCCAGCACCGTCGAGCTTCGGCGGCTGCTCACTGGAGGGGGCCGAACCATCCGGCGAGGTCGATGACGACATGGCTCGCGCTTCCTGCCGGCGCCACGTTGAGGGCACCACCTCCGAGGCCGGCCAGAGCCCGGTTGGCGACTACGTCCCGAGGGCCGAAGTTGAGCATCGAGGTATCCGGCTGGGCCTGCCACGTGGGCCAAACGCTCAGGTGACCTGACGAAGGCTGGTCAGTGGAGGTGATGTTCAAGTCGACGGCGATCGCGTCGGCGGGCACCACCCCCCTCCCCGAGAATGGAAGGGCAACAGCCCCGGTCAGCTTGCCCGTGAGGCCGCCGGTGCCGTCGCGGCTGTCATATGCCCTCTCGGGTGTGGCGGGGTAGTAGAGAGAGCCCCCGGTGGATGCGCCCGCGGGGCCGAAGTAGCCGACCAGATCCACGACCACATCCGTAGAGGCAGAGTTGTTGTACAAAGAGACCGCCGTCGCCTGACCGAGCGTGGCGGCCGTGAGGTTCGCTCGGGTGAGTCCCGGCTGCGGGTTGAGGGTCGATGCTACGGGGCGGTCCTGACCTGCGGGCCATACCGTGAGGTGTGTCGGACCTGTTGTGTTGGTCGTCGTGATGTTGAGCAGGGCCGCGCTGGCGCCCTGAGGCAGCAGCGGCCCGAGATCAAGATCGAAGGTCTCCCCGGCACCGAAGAGCGTCTGCTTGCCGCCTTTGCCAGTACGCGTGTCAAGGACCCGTTGCGGGGTCAGCGGTGCGAACAGGGCGCCCGTGGGTGAGCCGAGCTCGTACCAACCGACCACATCGACCACGAGCTGCACCCGCCCGCTGTTGTTGAAGAGCTGGATCTTGCCGTCAGTCCCAAGCCGCGCAGTGACCATCGCGGGCACCGCATCGATTCCCGGGCGTGGGTTGAGGTTCGACGCGAGCGGCCTCGTCTGGCCTCCTCCGGGCCATACGGTCACGAAGGTCTGCTCGGTCTGCCCGGTAGCAGTCACGTTGAGCATCACGGCCGAGGCCCCCGAGGGAACCGCAGCGGACACGGGCAGCGCATATGTCTCCTGGGGACCGAACGGTCCAGCCTTGCCTCCGAGACCGCTGCGCGTGTCCATGATCCGCTGAGGTGATCTGGGATGGAACCGAGCACCTGTCGCCGAGGGCACCACGGCAGCCGAAGGCCCAGACGGCTCAGAGGAACCTGCGCCGTTGATCGCCTCCACGACGAACTGGTACGCGATCCCATCGGTCAGGCCGGGCAGGTTCACCGTCGCCTGGGTGGTGGTGACCGAACGGCCGCTCGGGAAGGCCGTGACCCGGTACTGGCTGGCCCGCTCGGGCTCAGGAAGGGGATCCCACCACACGGTGGCGGCCCGGTCCAGGCTGCTGGCACCCACGGCTGTGGGGCTGTCAGGAGCCCAGCATTGCCTGGCAGTCTCGATCTCGAGGTTGATGCGCTCGTTGATCCCGGTGGGTGTGTGGTGCTGGCCGTCTTGGAGGTAGGCCGGCCAGTACCAGGCGATCCGCGAGGCCCAGTCGGCCACGTGGAGGTTGTGCCGCGCGGCGGCCGCGCGCAGCATCTCCTGGTTGACCTGTTGGGTGAGCCACAACCAGTCAGCTGCCGCCTGGCCTGACACCCACGGCGGGGTGGCCACGGGAAGGTTCATCAGCACCCGGCACCGAGCCCCCTCTGAGAGGTCGAGCACGCGGTTCAGCTTCGCGACTATCTCCCCGAGCCGATCTCGCCGTACCTGCCAGTAGTAGGACAGGTCGTTGGTGCCGATCCCGAAGACCAATGCGTCGGGATTCGTGGCGAGGGCGTCGGAGAGCCGGCCCTCCTCTGCGAGGCTCGCCAGCTCCTCGCCGCAATGAGTCGCGTACTCGTAGTGGATCTGGGCATCGGCCATCGCCGGGCGGCGGGTCTGCACCTCGGTGCTGTCACCGACGACCGCGATCGTGGGCACACCCGGTCCGCTGGCCCCGTTCGAGCGGGTGCCGCGCTGGAGGTCCTCTCCGCATTGGGGGACGATGATGTTCTGGAACTCGTCGTTCGAGACCTGCCCGCCGGGCTCGACGTAGGTGCGTTGCCACAGCAACGGGCTAGGGGGAGGTGCGGCTCGTGCCGCTTGCGGAGCGGCTGCCCAGCCTGCCATCGAGGTGCTGATCGCCACGATCCAGAGCAGGGCCGCTCGATGGCGCAGGTGAGGGGTCTTGCGGCCGCTCATCGCCATTGACCGTAGGCGGGCCGCGGCCTCAGTTGTAGCCGAGCGCGCTGCGGTGAGCCGGCGCCCGGCCAAGAGGCTGATGGGGGGCTTCATGTCCGGGGGCCGGAGGTATCGGGCGTGTTTGTGGCGCGTCTATGTCGATGCGCAGGGTCTCACCGTGGTGGGAGATCTGGATCGGCTCTCCCTGGAGCAGCGTGTAGGTCGCATCGGCGGGTGTCACCACGATCCGGACGCGACGTTTCTGGTACCACAGGTTGAACGCCAAGCGACGCATGCTCTCGGGGATGCGGGGCGAGAAGCACATCTTGCCACCGCGGGAACGGAACCCGCCGAATCCCGCGACGAGCGCCGTCCACCCGCTGGCCAGCGAAGCCATGTGCAACCCGTCCTCGGTGTTGTGGTGCAGGTCGTCCAGATCCACCAATGCCGCCTCGCCCAGGTAGTCATAGGCCAATTCGAGATGGCCGAGCTCGGCAGCCATGACAGCTTGGCTGGCAGCTGACAGGGACGAGTCGCGAACCGTGATCGATTCGTAGTACGCGAAGTTGCGGGCCTTCTGCTCCTCGGTGAAGACGTCGCCTCGCAGGTGCATGGCGAGCACGAGATCTGCCTGCTTGACCACTTGGGTGCGGTACAGGTCGAAGTACGCGTAGTGCAGCAAGAGCGGGTAGTTCTCGGGCGGGGTGTTCTCGAAGTCCCACGAGGCATAGGAGGTGAAGCCGAGGGCTTGGGGGTGCACCTGGAGGTCGTCATCGAAGGGGATGAACATCGACGCGGCCGCGTCACGCCACGTGGCGGCCTCCTCGGGTGTGACCCCGACCTTCGCCGCGTCGCTTCGGTGCTCGAAGCTGACCTCAGAGGCCGCTTGCAGGTTCTGTTGAGCCATCAGGTTCGTGTAGACGTTGTCGTCTGCTATGGCGCTGTACTCATCGGGCCCGGTCACCCCCGGGATCCGGAAGCGCCCGTGATGGTCGTAGTGCCCGAGAGACTGCCACAGGCGTGCGGTTTCGACGAGGAGCTCGAGACCGATGGTGCTCGCGAAATCTGTGTCGCCGGTGGCATCCACATATCGGATCACAGCGTCAGCGATGTCGGCGTTGACGTGGAAGGCAGCGGTGCCGGCGGGCCAGTAGCCAGAGCACTCCTCGCCCGCGATCGTCCGCCACGGGAAGGCAGCCCCTGAAAGGCCCAGCTCCTGGGCTCGGTTGCGCGCCTTGTCAAGGGTGGAGTGACGCCATCGCAACGCGTCCGCCGCGACCTCTGGGAAGGTGTAGGTGAGAGGTGAGAGCACGAAGGTCTCGGTGTCCCAGAAGGCGTGACCGTCATAGCCGGTCCCGGTGAGGCCTTTGGCGGAGATGCAGCGCCGTTCCGCCCGAGCCCCGGCCTGGAGAACGTGGAAGAGGCCGAACCTGATGGCCTGCTGGATCTCGGGATCGCCGTCGACCTCGATGACGACCCGGTTCCAGTACTCCCCCAGGTACTCGCGCTGCTCTTGGAGCAAGCCTTCCCACTGGGTGTGGCGCGCGGCTGTGATGGCAGCCGTCACCTGGTCTCGCAGCGCTTGTCGCGAGCGTTCTGCTGACCAGCCATAGGCGAGGTACTTGGTGACGGTCAGCTTCTGGCCCGGCTTGAGCACCGAGGTGACGGTGACCCGCCCGATGTCCTCGGAGCACTCCGATGCCGCGACCGTGTCCTCGGGGCCTTCGATCTCGTGGTCCATGGCCGCGGCGAGCCGAAGGCCGCTGCCCCTGGTTCGGTGAACGAGCTCGACTGCTGTGTCGCTGCGTGTGCCGGAGTCCTCCGGCAGGAGCGGGTCAGTGAGTGCGGCTGCGGCGCGGGGGTCATCGGCGGGCACGGGAAGCGGTTCGTTGGCTACGAGCTCTGACTGGATCACGACGCGGGCAGCTTCGCCGATCGCCTCGACCTCGAAGGAGATCGCGGCGATCGCTCTCTGCGTGAAGGACACCAGCCGGACCGACCTGACCCGAATCGCCTGGCCCGCGGGCGACTCCCACTCGACGGTGCGGGTGAGGGTGCCTTCGCGCAGGTCCAGGGTGCGTTCGTGTGAGCGGAGGGTGCCGTAGCGGACATCGAAGGGCTCGTCGTCCACAAGCAGGCGGATGACCTTTCCGTTCGTGACGTCGATCAGGGTCTGCCCGGCCTCGGGGTAGCCATAGCCGGCCTCTGCATAGGGGAGTGGTCGCTTCTCGTAGAAGGAGTTGACGTAGGTGCCGGGCAGCTCGAAGGGCTCGCCTTCGTCGAGGTTCCCGCGAAGCCCGATGTGGCCGTTGCCGAGAGCGAAGATCGACTCGGTCTCCCCGAGGCGTTGGAGGTCCAGAGACGTCTCGCGCACGCACCATTGCTCGAGCGTGAAGTTCGAGTGGGCTGTCGGGGCAGTCATCGGCGCGAGCTTCCCGCCATGGCTTCGAGATCGCGGTCATGTCCTGTCGAGCTCATCGTGTGGTGGTCACCCTTGTTTGCCCGGTTTGCCCGGTTTGCCCGGTTTGCCCGGTTTGCCCGGTTTGCCCGGTTTGCCCGGTTTGCCCGGGACGTCCAGCAGCTCGGACAGGTCGGCCACGACCACGTCGGCTCCGTGCTCGGCCAGCTCGGCAGCCTGCCCCACCCGGTCCACACCGATCACGTACCCGAACTTGCCCGCCCTGCCAGCCGCCACGCCGGCCAGCGCATCCTCGAAGACCGCGGCGTCTGCGGGGTCGACTCCGAGAGAGCGGGCACCAGCCAGGTAGCTGTCAGGAGCAGGCTTCCCGTTGAGGTGCTCGTCGGCGATCGTGATGCCGTCCACGACGATGTCGAACAGCGGTGCAAGCCCGGTCGTGTCGAGGACCTGGTGGGTGTTGGCGCTCGACGACACGACGCCCCGTGGCAGCCCGGCATCGCGCACGGCGCGGACGTAGCGGACCGAGCCCTCATACAGCTCGACCCCGTCGGTTGCGAGCTTGGAGAGAAGCAGCTCGTTCTTGCGGTTGCCGAGACCGTTGACGGTGTCCTCGGTGGGAGGGTCATCGGGAAGGCCCTCGGGGAGCGAGATGCTGCGGGAAGCGAGGAAGGAGCGGACGCCGTCGGCACGCGGCTTGCCGTCGACGAAGTCGTTGTAGTCCTGTGAAGAGAACGGGACGGGCTGGTTGCCGGCCTGGGCAGCTCGGCGGCTGAGGAACTCGTCGAACATCTGCTTCCAGGCCGCTTCATGCACTGCGGCGGTCTTGGTCAAGACTCCGTCGAGGTCGAACAAGAAGCCGCGGATGTTCTCCGGCATGCCGAGCATCGGCCCACGCTACCTGGGCCCGTGGCGGGCCGTTGGCCGCAGGGCCGGCCCACTTGGAATCTGGCTCGAAAACAGTCACAATGGATGACTCGTTTTGATCCCGGAGAAGCAGCTTGCGATACAAGATCGGCAGCAAGGTCATATACCCAGCCCACGGCACCGCCAAGATCGTCGGCCGCTCGACCCGAGAGGTGGGCGGGCAGAAGGTCAAGTACCTCGAGCTGCTGGTGCCCGAGAGGGGTTTCGGCGTGTCCGGAGACATGAAGATCTCAGTTCCGGAGGCCAAAGCCGCCGAGCTCGGGGTTCGGGACGCCATCTCCTCTGAGGAGGCCGAAGAGGTGCTGGCCGTGCTGGCGGTGACCAACGTTCGTGTCCCGACCAACTGGTCCCGGCGGTTCAAGAACCACCAGGAGAAGCTCAAGTCAGGTGATGTCTATGAGTGCGCCGAGGTCGTGCGCAACCTGTCCCGGCGCGAGCACAGCGGCTCCCTGTCCACTGCCGAGAAGTCCATGCAGGTCAGGGCGCGCCACATCTTGATCTCTGAGCTCTCGGTGTCCTGGAACGTCGACCCCGAAAGCGCCGAGGCGCGCATCGATGAGGTGCTCGCAGCGTCGGCTCCGTCTTGAGGAGGATGACAGCCCGGCGCGGGATCGTGCCGGTTGCAAGGGTGGATACTGACAGGCGTGACCAGCTTGGGATCGCGTGCTTCCAGAGGCCCAAAGGTCGGGATCGCGGCCGTGGTGGCCGTGGCGCTCCTCAGCGCGTCCTGCGCGCGCGAACCGCGGCCAGAGCCAGCTCAGGGTCCGGGCTCCTCGACCATGGGCACGCCGCCGGCGACAGCCGTTCCTGAGCCGCATGGAGACGGATCTGCAACAGCGCCGGCGGGCGATGTCGATGCGAGTGCGGGGTCGACCTCTCGGCCCGAACCAGACCGGAGCGCGGCGACGACCGTTCCGGTTCCGAAGAGCGATGGTTACGCGGTCGGTACCTTCTGGAGGACCTTCGTCGATGCACGGCGCGGCCGTTCGATCAGGACGCTCGTGCACTATCCCGCCAGAGGCCGGCCCGGCACGGTGTCCTCGACTCCCTCCGAGGGGTCCTTCCCGGTCGTGCTCATGGCACACGGCTTCCGGCTCCCGGCAGCGGGCTATGAGCGGATCCTCACGACGCTGTCCGCTGCGGGCTACATCACGGTGTCTCCCGCCTTCCCTGGGACCAGCGCCGAGACTGGGAACGGCAACCGGAACGACATCACCAACCAGCCGGGTGATCTGTCGTTCGTGCTCGATCAGGTGGTCGGTCTGGCTGGTGGATCCGCAAGCCCCATGCCTCGAGTCGCGCAGCCCGACCGGGTGGGTGTGATCGGCCATTCCGACGGTGGGCTCACCGCATCGGCGATCGCGTACAACTCGCTGTATCGCGACAGGCGCGTAGCTGCGGCCGTGGTGATGACGGGGGGCAGGGGGATGTTCCCGGGAAGCTACTTCGACACGCCCAACCTTCCTCCCTTGCTGGTGGTTCACGGCACGGCGGATTCGAACCCCTATGTGGCCGGCCAGAGCCTTCACTATGAGGCCGCCAAGGCTGGCCTGCCCGCGTACCTCATCACGATCGAAGGCGGGACCCACATCGAGCCGTACATGTACGACACCGCGCTGGTGAGCGTCGCCGAGTCGGTGCTGGCGTTCATGGACGCGTACCTGCGAGGCCAACCAGACGGTGTGGAACGTCTGCGCGCGACCGCCGGCTCTGGTCCGTTGCGGATCCAGGGTTGAGCCCTGGCACCGACGTACATGGAGCGGCCGTCGTGGCGGAGCGTCGGCTGGCAAGCTTTCAGCATGGAGATCCGGGCGTGGCAGGGAGACATCACGACGTTGGGGGTCGACGCGATCGTCAACGCGGCGAACAGCACGCTCGCTCGCGGCGGCGGGGTATGCGGTGCGATCTTCCGTGCGGCCGGACCGAGGCTCGATGAGACATGCGATGCGATCGGATGGTGCGACACCGGTGACGCGGTCGCCACGCCTGGGTTCGATCTTCCGGCTCGTTCGGTGATCCACACGGTGGGACCGGTGTACGTGGGCGGCGACTTCGGTGAAGCAGAGCAGCTCGCCTCGTGCTACCGGCGTGTGCTCGATGTGGCCAACGAGATCGGTGCTCGTACTGTCGCGATCCCGGCCATCTCGACTGGTATCTACGGCTACCCAGCCGACGAAGCGGCGCGCATCGCCGTGGGGACGCTTGTCGCGAGCGACAGTCGCTCCGTTGATGAAGTCATCCTCGTGGCGTTCGACAACGAGACCATGCAGCGTTACGAGCGTCTGCTCGAGATCGGCGTGTGAGGCTTAGGTGTCAACCGTCATCATGGTCGGTAACCTCGGCTACATCGATGGATGGCAGCTCGATCGAGGGCATCTCTCGGGCCCTGTGTCCCCGCCGCGTACGTGATCTTCGGCCTCGCTTGGTCGGGTTGTTCAACCCGTGGACCTTGGTTGTAGTCGAACGTGTAGCGGCCGCGAAGAAGAAGGCGGCGAAGCGACTCGCCAGCGTCCAAATGGGCTGTAGAGCAGGCCGCGGGAAACCGGTCGCAATGCCGGCTGGAGGCGAGCAACGTGCACGAATGAGGTTTCGTCGCTTGGTGGTCACCGCTGATCGGTGAGATTGTCCGTATGCCAGCGTGATGTCTGCGCTGCCCGGCCAACTGTTGGTTCAGTTCTGCATCCCTTAGCGTTCAACGGCCCCGGTGTCGCACTTGCTCCCGTTCGGGCGGGGCACTCCGCGTTGGTCGGTGCCCGGGCAGAGTCCGGCTGTTCCCGTTGGGATGTTGTCAATCAAGGGAGACCCGGCGAGTGGGAGGTGGGTTTGCGTGGCGCCTCCGTTGTCTGTGAGCGAGCCCAGTAGCGGGTCCGTGTTCTGGCGGTCGGTGGGTTGTGTGAGGCCGGTGCAACTCGAATCTGATGACAGGTTCCATCCGGCGGAGATGACGGGAGATGCGCACGCCGCGGTGGAACCGGCCGTGCCGACGACAACGGAGCCCTTGAGTGTCGTGGACCCAAAGCCTGCCAATGCCGGTCCCTCGTCGCTCACGATGGTCGACGCGGTCAGGGTGACGGTCGCGGTGGAGTCCGTCGTCAGGGCGCCGGATGAGATCCCGCCGTGGTTGCCGCTGACGGTGGAGTTGGCCATGACCAGCGTCGCGGCGCCGACACCGATGCCGGCGGGGACGCCGGTGTTGCCGGTGACGGAGCTGTTGGTGATGGTGGCCGACCCTCGATCGATCATGATCCCGCCGCCGAACCCCAGGCAGCAACCAGAAGCAGAATCGGCGTTGTTGCCGGTCACTGTGACGCGGTCGAGCGTGAGCTCGTCCGCCGACCGGATCCCGCCGCCTCCGTCGGCCTTCCCTCCGGTGATTGTGAGATCGGTGATCGTCAGTGTTCCGGAGAGGTGGTCGACGTCGCGATCGATCGTGTTCCCGTTGATGCTGGAACCGTTGCCGGTGATGACGAGGTCGCCGGCGATGTCGAGATCACCAGTCTCATTGTCGTCGTCACCGGCCCCGGCGAGGGTTATCACCGGGTTCACGCCGCTGAGGATGGTGACGGTGTCTGCCGTCGGGTAGTGGTTCGTCTCGTCCACCGCGGCCCGCAGCGTGCAGGTGCCGGCCGCCGTTTGGCAGACACCGTCGCCGGGCAGCGTGTCGCGACTGTCTGCGCTCGCGTTGACGGTAAATGAACGGGGTGTAGCGGTGCCGCCGCTGCCTTCGACCGCGCCGATGTCGCAGGCAGAACCCGACGGCCGGGGTTGGCCGCGCTGATCGGTCAGGGTCGCGGTGTCGCAGAGGTTCGCTGTTCCTGGGGGGATGGCGTCGACGGCGGGCCCGTTGGCGAACGGCAAGAAGCTGAGTGTCGGTCCGCCGTTGTCGACCAGCGGCCCGAGGTATGGATCGGTCGACGGCTGGTCGCCCGAGGCGTTCAACCCGCAGGTCGCGTCAGAGGCGATGTTCCAGCCTCCGGACACCAGCGGTGTTCCGCACGCCGGCGTTCCAGGCGCGGGCACGATGATGGAGCCGCGAACGACGGGGGCCCCGCCATGGGCGACAGCGATGGTGGGGACGTTCGAGTCGGTGCCCCGGTTGTCGACGATCGTGGTGTTGGAGATCGTCGCGGAGCTGTTCGACCCGAGGAACGCGGATGCGATGGTGCCGGTGCGACCGTTTCGAGCGAGAGTTGAGTTGGCGATGGTGATGGTGCCCCCGTCGCTGTCGACGCCAAAGGTGTTGTCGGCGATGAGCGTGCGGGAGATGTTGATCACTTCGGTGAAGGTGGTGCCCGTGCTCTGCCGGCTGAACATGGCGGCTCCGGTGGTGCCGACGATCCGGCTGTCGATGATGTCGACATGTGAGAGCTCTGAGGACACCGCGCCGTTGGTGTTGTTGGTGAGCTCTACATCAGACAGCGTCGCGGTGGCGCGGTAGACCGCGATCCCCGACTCCCGGGTGGTCGCGCGCCCGCCCGAGATGCTGCTTTGCGAGATGTTCGCGATCGAACCGTCCTCGACGCGAACA
>JAHFUU010000314.1 GCA_023264915.1 Microthrixaceae bacterium
CATGGGCACGGACAACTCGACGACTCTGGACCATGTGGCGGAGATGGTCGGCGAGGGATCTGTCAGCTACTTCATGGCCGGCAACGCTGGACCCGGAGCGGGCGGTCCCATGGCAGGGGGGGCGGCCACACGCGTCATGAGCGCAGTGCAGCGTGCGTGCACCCCGGTGACGACAACCGCTGATCCGGGGTTGCCGACTCGTTACAGCGGGATCCTCTATGACTGCTCAGGCCGCGGGCCGGAGCTTGCCGCAGCTGGAGACTGAGAGCGGAATGCGTGTCATGTGCCCCCGGACCGCTGGTTGATCTGGACGAAGGCGAGTTGGATGTTGTGCAGAGCGTCCCTTATCGCAGATCCGTCCTCGCCGAGCCGTGAGCCGACCTGATCCATCACCGCAGCGAGTGCGTCGATGGCGAGGCGGGCGTCATCGAGCATGGGAGGGTCCTGGTGCAACTTGATGGCGGCGAGCTCATAGAGCCCCGCGGCGTGGGTGGCCACGATCTGCTCGGCAGGCGTCGCCGCGATCTGGCTTTGCGCCTCGGCCATCTGGGCGAGCATGGCTTCGGCCTGGGCTCGCTGCTCGGGTGTCAGGTCATCTAGTGAGAGCGCTTGTTCGTCGGGGGCCGTGCTGGGAGGCGGGGCCGACCTCGGCGACGTCTCGGGCTCTGCGCGGCGGTTGACCGGGACCTCGCCGCCAGGAGTCCACAAGCTCATGGCTCTGCCCGCCCACTGGCGCCCAGGCCAAGGCCTGGCGCCAGGTTGGGCCCACGGTGACCGAGGATCGCACCGGCGTGCGTCGTACCTTCGCCAGGGTCACCACGACCGGCGGGTCGGCGTCGGGCGCTCGGGGGGTGTTCGACCCTCACATGAGGTACGGACGTCGGCATCTTTGTCACCTCGCTGTCGTCGAGTCCCAGGAGTCTCGCGCAGAAGTTCGCCCATCTCGACCTCGCTTGCTACCCTCTGGGCCACAACCTATGGAAGTGGGGTCCCGGAACATCACCAGAGCCCCCACCCTGCCACCCAAGTGAGCAGGGTCGACCGAAGCCTCAGGCTCAGCTTGCCTTGGTGGATGTCGGCTTCCGGCATCCACCTCTCGTTTTGGCCGAAGCCTCTTCGTGCTGGTGGGTAACCGCCACCTGCGCGAGAGGAGAACATGCGCATTGACCAGGAGTGAAGGGCGATAGCTGCCCCGGCCAACAACAAACCCCGGATCAATGACCGGATCCGTGCCCGTGAGGTTCGCCTCATCGCCGCCGACGGCTCGCAGCTGGGCATCAAGCCCCTGCCGGAGGCATTGTCCCTGGCAAAGGAGCAGGACCTCGACCTGGTCGAGGTGGCCGACAAGGCCGACCCGCCCGTATGCCGGATCATGGACTACGGCAACTACGAGTACCAAGCGGCGAAGCGTGCCCGCGAATCTCGGCGAAAGAGCTCGACCACGGTCCTCAAGGAGATGAAGTACCGGCCCAAGATCGGTATTGGTGATTTCGACACCAAGACCAAGAAGGTCGAGCGCTTCCTCTCCGAGGGCCACAAGGTCAAGGTAACGATCATGTTCCGGGGCCGTGAGGTCTACCACCCCGAGCTTGGCAGGAAGATCCTTGACAAGGTGGCTGAAGCTGTCTCACACCTCGGAAGGGTCGAGGTCTATCCCAAAGGGGTAGAGGGGCGGAACATGACCATGGTCCTGGCACCTGACAAGAAGGCGCAAGCCCAGCATGCGGCAGACAAGAAGTCCGCCTCACGCAAGGGCTCGGGTGAGCCCGGCAGCGACGGTGCGTCAAGTGCCGCTCCTGACACAGGGCCCGTCCAGACCAGCACCGACGGCAACGGTTCAGCCAACCCGGTTCCAGGCCCCGCCGGCACAGCCAGCGAATCGCCCAACGAGAGCTGACCGCGCAAGCGGTCAGCAGCTCTGCAACATCTACGAGCCGCACGTGCCGCCGGGTACGACATCGGCGCGGATCATGTGCAGCGAGCCAGCACCCAAGACCAGCCAGGTCGTGAACATCAGGTCGTGAACATCAGGTCGTGAACATCAGGTCGTGAACATCAGGTCGTGAACATCAGGTCGCGGCCTGAGCGGTCGGCGCACACCAAAGCGTGAGAAGCGAAAGGAGAACGACACGTGCCAAAGATGAAGACCCATCGCGGGGCCGCCAAGCGGTTCAAGACAACGGGTTCAGGCCGAGTGGTGCGGAACAAGGCCTTCCACAGCCACATCCTCGAGAAGAAGAGCCCCGCACGCAAGCGGCGCCTCAAGCGCGAAGCAGAGGTCACCGGTGGCGATCTCTCCCGCGTGAAGCGCCAGCTCGGCATCTGAAGAGGCCATCTCGCTGGCCGGTACCAGTGCCGGCAGCGGGCGTTCGAAGCGTCGCAAGTCCAAGTCGCACAGTCCAAGAAGGAGTCCCGATGGCGAGAGTCAAGCGCGCCGTCCACAGCAAGAAGCACCGCCGGGCCACCCTTGAGCGGGCAAAGGGCTACTACGGCAACAAGAGCCGCTCTTACCGCGCGGCCAACGAGCAGGTCATGCATTCCTTGCAGTACGCGTTCAGGGATCGCAGGGCACGCAAGGGCGAGTTCCGCAAGCTGTGGATCCAGCGCATCAACGCTGCATGCCGCCAGAACGGCATCAGCTACAGCCGTTTCATCGCAGGCTTGAAGGCCGCCGGTGTAGAGGTGGACCGCAAGGTCCTGGCAGATCTTGCTGTGACTGACCCGCCCGCGTTCGCCGCGCTGGTCAAGGTCGCCACCGAGTCATCGAGCAGCAGCGCCTGATCGTCGGGCACGATGGCTGAGGCTGTCGGGCTGTCGGCTCGCAACGAGGCAATCAAGCAGCTGAGGCGCCTCCTCAGGGATCGCGGGGCCCGATGGGACGCGTCCCGCTTCGTCATCGAAGGCCCGACCCTGGTCGCCGATGCCCTGGCCTCCCATGTGCAGGTATGTGAGGTGTTCGTCGATTCTGACCACGCCCTTCGTGCAGAGGCGGCGAACGTGCTGACCAGGGCCGAGTCGCTGGGCGTGAAGGTGCGCCCTGTGGCTCCGGGCGTGCTCCAGAGGGTTGGCTCGACCTCCAGCCCCCAGCCCCTGATGGCGGTGGCGCAGATGCTCCACCTGACCATAGAGGAGGGCATCGAAGCTCTCGGGACCGAGCCCGGGCCGGTTCTCGTCCTCGGCGGTGTCAGCGACCCGGGCAATGCCGGCACGCTGGTGCGGTCCGCCGCAGCAGGAGGAGGCCGCATGGTCCTGTTCGCAGACGGATCCGTCGACCCCTACAACCCGAAGGTCGTCAGGGCTTCTGCGGGCGCCCTGTTCAGGACCGCCCTCGTGGTGGCATCGCTGCGCTCGGCCATCGACCAGCTCGTTGCCGCAGGCTTCGAGGTCTTCGCGGCATCGGCAACCCGAGGCACGCCACATCACGCGCATGACCTCGCCGGGCGTGTGGCGATCGTCCTGGGCAACGAGGCTCGCGGCCTCCCCGAGACGGCGCGCAACCTGCCCCTGATCACCGTCCCGATCGACGCCGAGGTCGACAGCCTCAACGTAGCGATGGCCGGCACCGTGATCTGCTTCGAGGCGAAGAGGCAGCGCGAGACCACACGATGACCCTCGTCGTGGAACCGACGCGGCTCCCTGGCACCGGCACCAGCAACAGAACCAGGATGTGGGAACGACCTTGGTGCCCCGAGAAGATGGGTCATCCACCATCCGGACACGACCAAGACTCGTCGGGCCGGGGCGGAGCCCCGCTAGTCTCACGGGCCACGGTCAGCCACTGACGATTGCCGATGACAGACGCCCAACAACGACTAGCCGAGCTGCAGCAGCTGTGTGACGGGGCTGTCGAGCGCGTCGCCCGCGCAGGCTCGATCGACGCGCTCAAGTCGGTCGAGGTCTCGACCGTCGGAAAGAGGGGAGACCTGGCGCTTCTCAAGAAGCAGCTGGGATCCCTCGACCCTGACCAGCGCAAGGTGGTCGGTCAGGCGGTGAACGAGGCCAGAGCCCGGGTCGAGGACGTGATCGCCCATCGCCGGCGCCACCTCGAAGCCGCGTCCAGGCGCGAGCAGCTCGAGGCCGAACGCCTCGACCTCACCGAGCATCCGGCCACCCGCCGTCGCGGGCACCTCCACATCACGACGGCTTCGCGGGACCGGCTAGAGGATGTCTTCGTGGGCCTGGGTTTCACTGTCGCCGAGGGGCCCGAGGTCGAGACTGACTGGTACAACTTCGAGGCGCTCAACATCCCCCCCAGCCACCCGGCTCGCGGGATGTGGGACACGCTCTATGTGGACATCGGTGAGCCCGAGAGCACCCTGTTGCGCACCCACACGTCTCCGGTGCAGATACGGGTGATGCAGGCGGCCGAGCCTCCCATCTACTCGATCATGCCCGGCCG
>JAHFUU010000315.1 GCA_023264915.1 Microthrixaceae bacterium
GGGTTCGTCGGATACGCCCGAACCCCGACGCCTACCGCCCGAACCCCTTGCCCAAGAGGTGACCGCCACCCGAGCTCGCTCACCGGAGCCCCGGCTCGACGAGCTCCTGGCTGCCTCAGCCTCTGTTGTCGAGCCAAGCGTGGAGCCTGCCCCACCGGTTCGAGATCACGATGCCTCCCTGGCAGACATCCAGCCGACCGGAACACAGCCGACCTATGTCGAGCCGGTCCGAAGCCAGGCCCACACAGCGGACGTCGAGGTGGCCGGCAACCAGGCCGACACCCAGTCAGCGGACGTCGAGGTGGCCGGCAACCAGGCCGACACCCAGTCAGCGGACGTCGAGGTGGCCGGCAACCAGGCGACCGGTGCTGACCGGCTCGACGAGGATGACGATGTCGAGGATGAGGCAGGCTTCGATCGGTTCGGAGCACCGGGCGCGCGCCTGAAGAAGCAGGCATCGAAGTCCGCCTCGTCCAGCTCCGGCCGCATGTACGACATGGAGCTCGAGGCACAGGCCGCTGCCGAGGGGGAGTCGACGCGAGAGCCCGTCCTGGCTGAGGCCCAAGAGCCCGGTGTTGTGCAAGAGGTGGCCGCCCCGCAACTGATCGAGCCCGAGCCCCTGGCGGTCGAGCCCGAGCCTGCCGAGATGCAAGGGGCCGGAGCAGCAGCGGCACACGAGTCTGTCGAAGCGGAGCCCCCAGCGACCCTGCACGAGGCGGTCGAGGCCGAGCCTCTGGCGGCCGAGCCCGAGCCTCTGGCGACCGAGCCCGAGCCTCTGGCGACCGAGCCCCAGCATCTGGCGGTCGAGCTGCAAGGGGCCGGAGCAGCAGCGGCACACGAGTCTGTCGAAGCGGAGCCCCCAGCGACCCTGCACGAGGAGGCCGAGCCCGTTGTCGCACGTGCACAGGCCGACACGATCAGCGACGAGGCACCGTCTGGCCTGGTAGCCGCTCAGCCCTTGGCTGAGCCGTCTTCATCGGGGACAGAAGAGCACCTCGATCAGGCTTCAGAGCAGGTCCAGACCCACGCGATCCCGCACGAGCCAGCGCCAGAGCCGCTGGCAACGCAAGCCGTGGAGGGCCAAGGACCCGCGCCCGAAGCTTCAGGTGGCGAGGTCCCGCCCAGGGACGCGGTGGATCATGTGCTCCAGGCGCTGATCGCTCGAGCCCAGGAGCGCAAGGTGGCCCTGGCGCAGGTAGCAGCTGAGCTTGTCGAGCAGGCCAACCTGGAGGACCGTGAGATCGACGAGGTGCTCGGCGATCTGATAGCCGTCGCTCCTGAGGAGAAGGAGAACGTCGATCCGAGCGAGCGGCTCGAAGAGCTCACGATGTTCAACGATGCAGTTCCGAAGAGGCCCGGCCAGATCAACGCCTTCGATCAGCTCGGGTCCGGAGAGAAGAAGCGTGTGATCATCCGGGTGCTGTGCCTGCTGGTCGCGCTCCAAGAGGACTACAAGCTCCAGCCCTCTGATCCGGCCTCTGAGGCCGAGACCCGTTCCTGGCCCCTCGCGAGGGCCGTGTGGCCCGTCAAGGCGAAGACAGACGACGACGAGGAGACCAAGCCGATCCAGCGCCGCAAGAACAAGCTGGCCAAATCACGCTGATCAGGCCTCCGCGAGCAGGGCACCGAAACCGGACCAAGTCGACCAGCTGATCAGGCCACCAGGGCCCGCAACCGACCAAGTCGACCTGATCAGGCCACCAGATCGGGGTCGCCGTCAGGGTCAGATCCCGGGCCGGCGCCGTCGCCGGCGCCGAGGTGGGATCCAGCTCGAGCCCGGTCTTCAGATGGTTCTCCATAGGCGACCAGCTCACAGAGCACGCGGATGAACAGCCTCATCCTTGCCTGCTCGGACATGGTCTCGAGCGGGCTGGAACGCCTGTCGACCTTGACGCGGACCCCGGTCGGGTAGCTCTTGAGCCCATCGAGCCCGCGCAGGTCGATCACCTCGGGCGACCAGGCCCTCGCCAGCGACGAGCCGACTTCGGGGCGCGGGCCCGTCGCATTGTCCTGTCGCGCTGTCGTGTCGTGGTCGGGCACGGCGGTCTCCTGGTGGGTCGGCCAGGCCTATGGCTGGCTCAGCGCCGCCTCGGTAGTTGTGTCCCCTGGTCGCTCTGGTGGTCTTGTCCGTCGCCGGAGGGCGGCGCGGTTGCCTGCGGCGCCTGGGCGGTCTCGTTGGTGCCTGCGAGCTGGGTGCTGTTGAGCAACCGCTCGACCTCTTTGAGCGTGGTCATGTCGACGCTCTCGTGCTTGTTTGCCACGTGCCTTGCCTTTTCGATCTCGGATCGCCTTGTCTCGGATCGCCTTGTCTCGGATCGCCTTGTCTCGGATCGCCTTGTCTCGGATCGCTGGACCGATCGGTGCCGGATCGTCCAACGCTAGATCCGCACCGTCCCCAACTGGGGGATACCCGGCCCGACGCCTGACCGGGCTCCGCCCGACGGCTCATGTGAAGGGAGGTCGACCGCTGGTCTTGTTGTGGCGCCGATGGGCGCTGCACCTGTTTCGGAGGGCGACCCGCTTGCTGCCGCTCACGGTTCGCACGGGCGAGCCCGAAGATGCGCCCCGTTGACCCGTAGCTGCTGCTGCCGCCCGGCATGTCGATCTTGCCCCGACCCGGGTTGGACTCGCGGTTCACGTGTGAGCCTCGGAGGGCTAGCAGTGACGCTTCGGTAGCTGTCGCGGATCGAGCTCGCCGGAGCGGATCGCCCGCAGATGCTCACGGGCGCGGTCCTCGGCTTGGACTGCCTCTGCGATCCGCAACAACGCCTCCAACCGCTGGTCATGATCAGCGAGCGCTGAAAGCTCGGCAAGCCCTGCCAGCTCGACAGTCGGGGCGAGGCGGACCTCGCCGTACTCAACCGGTTCTTCCAGGCGTTGCTTCATGGCATCCCTTGAGGTCGGATTGGCTCCGCAGCCTTGCGTGGAGCCTCCGCCCAACTGGCCCGGCCTGCGGGCCACGTTCGACACTAGGAGCTGGAGCCACGCCGGGCGCGGATGGTCATCGGCCGCCGGGAAGCCGGCTCGCGGCGCCTTAGCCTCAGCGGCCCCACAACTGAAGCGGCGTGCGATCACGAGGACCGGCGAACGGCAGCGAGACGGTGTCACCGCCCGTGGAAGCGGACGCGTACGCCGCGCAGACGACATCGAGGATCTCACGCCCCAGGTCAACACCAACCGGCATCGGTCGCGCTGATCTGGTTGAAGTGATCGCTGCTTGCAGCTGGCCGGTGTAGCCGTATGCGCGGACCTGTGGTGGTCCGTCCCGTGAGCCTGCTCGGGTGCGCGAACGAGGCTGGCCACCGGAGCGCGTCTCCGGCGGCACAGCGGTTTCGACGCCTTCGCCATTGCGTTCGAGCAGGAGGTGCGGCATGAGCTCCAGCCGCACGGTGCCCCCATCGGAGGCGGCTTCGAGGTCCCAGGTCGGCTGCGCCTCACACCAGCTGGCCTCGACCAGAGCCGTGAGCCCTGAGTCGAGCTCGACTTGCACCTGGGCCGCCACGTCCACGGGCACGTCGGCTGCACCCTGGAGGTGGGCGCGCACAGCGATCGCCCGGGCGGGTCTTGCGGCGAGAAGCACGAGAGCCAGGGGATGGACCCCGAGATCGAAGAGAACCCCTCCCCCCCACTCAGCCGTCAGGAAATCCCCCCAGGACGGCCTTTGCTGGAGCGCACGCGCCTGGAGGTGAACAAGCGGGCGACCGGTCTCTCCCATCGATCGCACCAGCGTGATCGCGTCGCGCACCGCCGGTGCGAACGCCAGGTTCTCTCCATACAGGATGCGGGTGCCGTTCGGGTCTGCTGATACGAGGGCGTCGGCCTCGGCCAGGGTCCGGCACAACGGCTTCTCTACGATCACGTACGCTCCACGTTCGAGCATCCACAGGGCATGCTTCGCGTGCATCGACGGAGGGGTCGCGACGATGACGAGGTCGGCACCGCCGGGTAGCTCCTCATAGGTGTGCACTGCTGCGCCTATGCGTGTCGCGATCCGGGTCGCCCGTTCGGGTGTCCGGGACGCAACGGACACGACCTGAGCATCACCGAGCTCTTCGGCTGCCATGGCGTGCATCGTCGCGATGGTTCCGGCCCCGGCGAGGGCGAGACGAACGGTCACCTGCCCGGCACAGGTCCTGCGTTCACCGGGGCCGCCAGTGCCGGGGCCGCCAGTGCCGGGGCCGCCAGTGCCGGGACGCCACGCCTGGCCGCCTGTGGTGGGATGCCCGTGCGTGGGGCGTTCGCACCGCGTCTCGACACGGGCGAGACGTTACCGGATCGTGTCCGAGGAACATGCCGTGGCCTGCTGACTCCTTGTTTGGCGGGCTGCCAGGTAGATTCATGGGTCTCGTGCGACCGTTGTTCAGACTCATACGCCTATGCCTCATCGTTGC
>JAHFUU010000316.1 GCA_023264915.1 Microthrixaceae bacterium
TGTCCCAGGTGATGCTCGTCGCGCAGTGGGTCGAGAGCACGCGCCGCACCCACACCGAGCGCCGCAAGCACCGCCGCACCCTCGCAAGCCAGCTCGATCACCTGGATGCCGAGCTGGCCGCCGCTTCCGAACAGGAACGAGCCCGCCTCTGCCATGCCAATCCCGACCCTGCCACGATCGTCACTCGCGCCCAGGTCGGCCACGCCACATTGTGGGAACGTCGCCCGGAGGACACCGACTTCTCTGTCCTCCGCGTCGGGGTCGGATGCCTGACATGGAGCCCCCCGACTGCCTCGCCGGACCGAACCGATCTGCCTGCCGAGGTGACCTGGATCCTCGGCACCCACGAGCTCCTGCGCGACGTGCCGGTGAGCGTCGACGTGTCGGGCTGGGTGGGTGTGGTCGGTGAACGCGAGCTGGCCCTGTCGGCTGCACGCTGGCTCGTTTGCCAATCCGCGGTGCTCGCGGGTCCCGCCGACCGCCGCATCGCCCTGGTGGCCAACCCGGTCACGGCTCCTAACTGGGCGTGGATCGACTGGCTCCCCCACACCCGGCACCCCTCGGGTGACCTGTTGCTCGCCCACGACGATGTGTCCCGCGAACGGGTTGCGACCGCCATCGCCTCGCTCCTCGAGGTCGCCTCAGGGGCCACAACGCCCGGCCCGACCAGCACGCAAGAGCACGTCCTGTTGGTCCTTGACAGGACCGATGCCCTCACCCGCGGCGGGCCGCTCCTTCGCGACGTCTGCGCGCATCCGCGCGTCCATGCGGTGGTTGTCGCCTCGCACCTCGACGATCTGCCTGCCCGCTGCCGCCACGTGCTGGAACTTGACGGCCTCACAGGGCAGGCCCGCCTTCGAGACCTCGCCGAGCGCCTTGGCGGCGAGCCGCACGCGCGATCCGCATCGCCGGCGGGCTCCCTGACGGTCGCGCCGCCGGCTGGCGCTTGTGGCATCCCCAACAAATCGTCGATCGCTGGTCCGCAAGCGCCTAGGGCACCTTCACCCTTGCCGGCGCCTTCAAATGGTGCTTGCGGCATGGTCATCGACGGATTCACCGAGCAGGTGGCACGTGAGTGCGCCCGAGCACTCGCCCGCTTCGCCGACCCCCTCGACGACGGCCAGGCCTCCGCGGTCCCTGAGGCGGCCGAGCTGTGCCACGAGCTCGGGCTGTCCAGCCCGACCGCTGATGCTGTTGCCCGAAGGTGGGACGCCTCCGCCTCACAGACAGGGCTGCGCGCAGTGCTCGGCCGTTGTGCCAGCGGTCCCTTCACCGTCGATCTTGCCGCCGACGGGCCTCATGCGGTCATCGCCGGGACGACGGGCTCAGGCAAGAGCGAGCTGCTCCGCACGCTCGTCGTCTCCCTCGCTGCCACGTTCAGCGCAGACGCCGTCAACTTCGTCCTCATCGACTACAAGGGCGGCGCCGCGTTCGATGCCTGTGCCCGACTTCCACACACCGTCGGGCTGGTCACCGACCTGGACGAGCAGCTGGGCGCGCGAGCGCTTCGCTCCCTCGATGCCGAGCTCGGGCACCGCGAACGGCTCTTGCGCGAGAAGGGAGCCACCGACCTGGTCACATACCGGGCGATCCCGGATGCCTCGCCCCTGCCCCGACTCGTCGTCCTCATCGACGAGCTCGCCACACTGGTCGCCGAGCTCCCGGGCTTCGTCGACTCGCTCGTGGGCATCGCCCAGAGGGGGCGCAGTCTCGGTGTCCATCTCGTGCTCGCCACCCAGCGGCCGAGTGGTGTGGTCAACGACCACATCCGGACGAACTGCAACTTGCGCATCGCACTGCGGGTGCTCGACCGGGCCGACTCGGTCGATGTCATCGGCACCGATGCCGGCGCTCGGGTGCCCCGATCATGTCCCGGGCGTGCGATGGTGCGGCTGGGTGAGGACGAGATCGTCGCCATCCAGGTCGCCAGGGTGTCCTCGGGTCCAGCTCTGGCAACCACGCCGCTGATCGTCACCCACCGGCCATGGCACGAACCAGAAGGTGATCCCGAACCAGCCACCGGTCACGGGCAGCACCCAACGGATCTCGACCGGCTCGTCGACGCTATAGGCCTCGCGCACCTGGCACGATCGCGGCCGCCACCCCGACGTCCATGGCTCGAGCCGTTGCCTGCCGTCGTGCCGCTCGGGACCTTGATGTCTCGCATTGCCCCGCCGCCTCAGGACACACCCGCCCGCGCCGTCGAGCATCGCCCCGGGGACGCGCCTCCGGGGGCCGCGGCGCGACCTGCCCGAGGGCGGCTCGCGCCGGTGCCGCTGGGCCTCGTCGACGACCCGGCCCGACAACGCCAGCACCCGTGGTGCTGGGATCCGACCGCAGGCAACCTGGTGGTCCACGGGATGCCCGGATCGGGGACGACGACCACCCTTGCCACGGTCGCGCTCTCCGCTGCGCACATCAACTCACCGCAGCACTGTCACCTGTACGTGGTCGACTTCGGAAGCGGCGAGCTCGAACCGCTGGCACGCCTTCCCCATTGTGGTGGCTTCATCGCCTCCCACGAGCGCGAGCGCCACCAGCGGCTGGTTCGCTTCCTCACGCGGACGGTCCAGAGCCGCAGGGCCGGAGCGGGGGCACCATGCCCGTCGATCATCGTGATGATCGACAACTTCGGTGCCATGCGTGCTGCCTTCGACGACTTCAACCTGTCAAGGACGCTCGACGACCTCATGTCGGTCTTCCGGGACGGCACCGATCAGGGGGTGCACCTCGCCGCCACAGGCGACCGCGCCGGCGCCATACCGCCCGCACTCTGCTCGCTCACCGAGCAGCGGTTGGCCCTGCGGTTGGGTGACCTGTATGACTACGCGTCCCTGGGGATGCGGGTCGAGGCCAGACCCGAACAGCCCGGCAGGGGTGTCACGACCGCAGGCCTGCAGATCCAGGTCTGCTCACCCGGTGAGGACCTCTCCGACGCCGTGGCGCGACTCGGATCTCACGCTGCACCGCGGCAGAGCCCGGCGCCAATCGATGCCCTGCCCGCAACGGTGCGCCTCGAAGCGCTGGCTACCACCGCGCCCGCCTCGGCACCCTCGTCCTCGGGCGGCATCAGGTTGCTGATCGGTGTCGGCGACGAGGACCTCGCGCCGGTCAGCCTCGTCCTGCACCAAGGCGAGCATGCCCTGATCGCCGGCCCTTCGCGCTCTGGGCGGTCCCTTGCGCTCGACGCTCTGGCATCGTCGGCCCAGCGCGCCGGATTGACCACATGGCGTTTCGCACCGGGTGACAGGCCACCCGATCTCCACCAGGTGCTCGTTCTCGTCGACGACGCCGACCTGGTCTCCTCCGCACCCGAGCTTGAACGCTTGGTGACCGGGTCCCAGCCCGGGGTCTTCGTCGTCGCAGCTGTGCACTCGGGGCGCTTCCGAAGCTCATACGGGCACTGGGCGCACTGCCTGCGATCGAGCCGCACCGGCTTGGCTCTGCATCCGGACTGTGAGAGCGACGGCGACCTTTGGGGGGCACGCCTGCCGACCCTCACCGCAGGGGGCAGGGTCCCTCCCCCGGGCCGCGGGGTCCTGATCGACCATGGCCGCTGTGAGATCGTGCAGGTGGCCGTCCCATGAGCGGCCGGCCAGCACCCGGCAGCGACGACACGCTCGAGCTTGACCTACCTGCTGCCTTGCCGGTGACGAGCCGCCAGCGCAGAGGCCATGAGCGGGTGCTGCTCGCACTCGGCGCCATCGCTGTCGTCGCAGGCCTGGCACTTGCTGTCCGCGCTGCGGTTGGTGGCCTCAGCTCGCGATGCTCGCAGCCCGGTCCCGAGGCTGATCGGGCCAACCCTCAGCAACCGTCTGCAGGGTCGGCACTCGCCAGCATCGACGCCGACACCGACGGTGACGGTTGCCCCGAACGCATCCGGTGGGACCCCACGCGTGCCATCCTGACCCGCCAGAGCTCTGGCGGGTCCGAGCAACGGCTGGCGATAGGCATGACAGGTGACCAGCTCGTCATCGGCGACTGGAACTGCGACGGCACCGCAACCCCTGCGGTGTACAGCGCATCGCGTGGCGAGCTGACGGTCTTTGACATATGGCCAGCACCCGGTGACACCGCAGCCCTCCGGGGCCGATCCGAAGTGCGCGAACGCGAGGGGCGGGTTCAACTCAAACAGCGCGACCCTGGTGGGCGAGGTTGTGACTCGGTGGTCATAGACCGATGAGGTGCCCGGAGGTGATGGGGGAGCACGGCCGAAGGCCGTGCGTCAGGGGGCGCAGCCCGCGCGGGAAGACGATCGCCTCACGCATCCAATCGCCACAGATCCTCATGGCTCTCGCGCCGGACCACGACACGAGCCTGCCCGTCGCTGACGAAGACCACCGGCGGCCGGGGCACCTTGTTGTAGTTCGAT
>JAHFUU010000317.1 GCA_023264915.1 Microthrixaceae bacterium
GCGGGGGCGAGGGTTCGGCGGCCGACACCCCCGAGCAACCTGAGAAGCCAAGCAACGAACCAGACACGGGACACGATGCCGGAACCTCCGTCGGGATGCCTCGCCAACCGTCGGTTCCCACCTCGTGGACGATCGCGTCCGGTGACCACCTGTGGCGAGTGGCGGGAATGACCCTCTGGGCGCGTGCAGGCCAACCCCCGACCGACGCCCAGACAGCGACATACCTCCAGAGGCTGATCCAGCACAACCGCTCGGTCCTCGCTGTGCCTGACGACCCTGACCTCGTCTTCCCGGGCCAGGTGTTCGAGCTGCCGCCCACCTGACGCCGCCGGGCCACCCCTCTCTCAGCTGCATGCGATGCGGATCCTGGATGAGCCCGGGAATGCCATAATGCGACCCGTGGTGATGCTCGTAACTGGTGCGGCGGGGTTCATCGGCTCTCACCTGACCGAACGGCTGCTGGCCGATGGGTTCGACGTCCGCGGTGTCGACTGCTTCACCGACTACTACGACGA
Source organism: Microthrixaceae bacterium (assembly GCA_023264915.1). Lineage (GTDB taxonomy): Bacteria > Actinomycetota > Acidimicrobiia > Acidimicrobiales > Acidimicrobilacustridaceae > JACPNV01. The sequence continues at coordinate 516 of JAHFUU010000317.1, forward strand.
GCAGATCAAGCGAGCGAACATCCGCGACTCGGTCGCCAGCACCAGATTCGAGCTGGTCGAGGCCGACCTTGCCGTCGACGAGATACCACCGCTCCTCGAAGGCGTGGACGTCGTCTTCCATCAGGCCGCACAGCCAGGAGTCCGCCTTTCCTGGGCTGATGGCTTCACGGCCTATTCAGAACGCAACATCCTGGCCACGCAACGCTTGCTCGATGCGTGCCGATCGCTCGCTCTCGATCGCTTCGTGTTTGCATCGAGCTCATCTGTGTATGGCAACAGCGACCACTACCCGACGACTGAGACCGACCTACCCCGCCCCTTCAGCCCCTATGGGGTAACCAAGCTCGCGGCCGAGCATCTCTGCGCCGCCTATGCAGAGAACTTCGGGCTCCCGACGGTGGCGCTGCGATACTTCACCGTCTACGGACCGCGACAGCGGCCTGACATGGGTTTCCACCGGCTCATCAACGCGGGCCTGGGCGGCCCGCCCTTTCCCGCATACGGTGACGGCTCCCACGTGCGCAACTTCACCTTCGTGAGCGACGTCGTCGACGCCAACGTCCTCGCTGCGATCACGGCCGACATCCCCCCTGGTGAGATGCTCAACATCTGCGGCGGCGGAGAGGTGTCGATGCGTGATGCATACGCACTGGTCGAGGAGCTGGTGGGTTCGCCCATACCGCGGGAACAGCGGCCACCGGCCTCGGGCGACGTGAACCGCACGGGCGGCAGCTACCACAAGGCGCACGAGGTGCTGGGCTGGGCACCGGCCGTCGATCTCCGCCAAGGCCTGGCTCACCAGGTCGAGTGGCACCGTCACCTCGTCGGCATGCCAGCCGCCTGAGGCTGGCTCATCTCCGAGCTGTCATCGGACCGACCTCTACGACGAGGCGAGGGTCAACCTCGCGTGCCTCGACCGTCAGGTCACCGACCGGGTAGGTCCGGCCTGCCACCGGTGTCCGGGCAGCCGTCAATGTTCCATTGACGGGCTGCCACACCTGGGTCACGGTGACTCGCGAGCGGAGGGTGTCCAGCAGCTCTGCGGCGGCCAGGCCCCCAGATGCCGACACGTAGAGATCGACCCGGGAGATGCCTCGCCGCCTGATACCTGCCAGCAGATCCATTGCTCGGGCATCTGACTGGTTCACGACCACCACGACGGTCTGGCCGCTTCGCCACATCGTCACCCCGGTCGCGAGCACCGCCACCTCATTCGTGCTGGCTCGCATCGCAACCGCCGGGACCATGACGAGGATCACGATCATCGCCGCCGACACTGCCTCGAGCCGCCGGGTCGTCACTCTCGGATCCGAGCTCCGCGCGGCCTTGCGCGACCAGACGAACAGGGCCAGTGACCCGGCAAGCAAGGCGCACGGCACGCCGGTCAACACCCCGATCGGTGCACCGGCAGCCGCCTGGGCGACCGCGGACACCCACCACAGAAGAGCGCGAGTGGGCAGGTGGACCAGGCGAGAGACGGCGCCTCCGGCAACAGGACCAAGGAGCCCTGCGGCCGTCCCGGCCGTGAGGCCCCACACCATGACGGGGCCAGCCGCGGGTACGGCCGCCACGTTGGCGACGGGTGACACCACAGGCAGCCCGCCGAAGGCTGCGATCATGAACGGTGCCACACCCGCCTGGGCAGCGAGGGTGACCGCGAGTGCTTCGCGCATGGCGGCGGGGCCTGGAAGGGCGCCGGCGATGGGCAGCGAGAGCAGGACCATGCCTGCCGATGCGCCGACTGACATCCCGAACCCTATCGAGCTGCCGAGCATGGGATCGATGAGCAGCAGGCCCGCCACCGCCAGCGAGAGGGTCCGCACGGGTGCGGCTCTCTGACCGCTGAAGAGGGCCAGGGCGGAGATCCCAGCCATCGCGGTGGCGCGGAGCACTGACGGCTCGAACCGGGTGAGCATCGCGAACCAGCCCAGGAGCACGAGGGTCGCCGCGAGCCTGCCGGCCATCGGCAGGCGGTCGAGCATCGGCCGGGCGAGCACCAAGAAGAACGCGACGTTCTGTCCGGACACGACCAGGAGGTGGCTGAGCCCCGATCCCCTGAAGTCGTCGACAGCGGCAGGATCCTGCCCGCGATCGTCGCCGAGCACGAACCCCAGGAACAGCGGGCGCTGCGCCGCCGGAAGCGCGTACGCGCCACTTGTGAGGATCCGGCGGTAGTGATTTGCGATGCCGGCCGCAACGTCGTTGGACACAGGCGCACTGGTGACCGAGCTGACCTCGATGCGCCCGACGACGTGGCGCACGGCAAGCCAAGTCGCCTCCGGCGGCGCAGGCTCGAGCTGTCCGCGCACGGCCAGGCGCTCGCCTGCAAGGACCTCCTGGATGCTACGGCTCACCCCGCCACGGGCCGTCAGCTCGACGCGCCGGCCATCGTCGAGCTTCGCGTCGGCGCGCACCTCACCGGAGGCACCGGACGGGTCGGTCACGAGGAGGACCGACCCCTCATAGGCCCCCTCGCTGACAGGGATCAGGCCCGACCAGGCAGCCGCACCCAACGACGAGCCCAGAGCCAGCCCTCCTGCGGCCAGCAACAGTGGCCGGCGAAACGCGAAGGCCGCCACCACCGCCGCCACGCCGGCAGCCAATGGAAGCGGCCTGGCAAGCCACACCCCGACCCAGGTGGCTGCGGCCACGCCTACCGTGCCGACATCGCTCAGGTACCTCGGCGCTTCGGTCCCGGAGGTCCTCATGTGGTCACCAGCGGGCGGAGCTGGTCCAGCTTGGCCTTGCCTATGCCGCGCACCTTGGTCAGGTCATCGACGGTCTTGAACTGGCCGTGCTGGTTGCGGTAGTCGATGATCGCCGCTGACGTCGCAGGCCCCACGCCGGGAAGGGTGTCGAGTTCGGTCGCTGATGCCGTGTTGATGTTGACCGGCCCTGGTGACGAGCTGGTGCCCGAACCCCCGCCGGGCTGGGCGCCTGGTGCCAGCGCGGCAGCACTTGGAGCATCCGGAGATACGACCGTGGGAGGCGTTGCCTCGTCCTTGTGGGGCACGTACAGCCTGCCGCCATCGACGAGCGGCGCGGCCAGGTTGACCCGATCACCGTCGGCCATCGGCCCCAGCCCCCCCGCCGCGTCGATGAGGTCGGCGACCCTGCTTCCGCCTGGGAGCCGGTACACACCTGGCCGCATCACCGCGCCCGCCGCGTGCACGATCACCTCAGGTCGAGTCGTGCCCGTGGCACGCGGTGAACTCGAGATGCCGGTCAGCGAACCTTGACGATCGTCGGCTGCGACGATGCTTGATCCTGCCGGGGATGCCTCGTCGACGGTGGCCGGCGATCCTCGCCGTTCGGAACCTCTGTTCATCAGGACGGACACGATCACTCCCGCGAGCACTGCCAGTGCGGCCAGGGCCACAAGCGCGATCAGCTGAGGTCGCGCCCGGTCCTGGCCGTCAGAGGTTGCATCTGTGGAACCTGACGGGGATCCCGGTGCCAGGCGTTGCCTCGCACGCTCGTGCCACGTCGCAACGAGCGCCGCCCCCCGCCGGATGACACCCCCCGACACCGGCGTGAGAAGCGTCGAGCGCCAGCGATCGAGGACGGCGCGGGCGCGGGCATGATCATCGGGGCCAGATCCGTCTCGGCCCTGACCCGCAGGACTTGGAGCACCCCCGCTGTGGCCGGTAGCGCCCTCGTCAGGACGAGGCAACTGCCCGCTCACGGCGTCGTCTGCGAGGGGTACCTGTGGCGCACTCGAACGTGCGCCAGCCCGGTCGCGCGGATGGGCGTTGGTTTCAGGCGCGGGCACGACTTCCTCCGGCACTTGCAGGTGGGTTGAGGGGGAAGTCGGCCCGGACCCCGACGGCGCCAGCGCCGGGGACCACGCTCCG
>JAHFUU010000318.1 GCA_023264915.1 Microthrixaceae bacterium
CGTGCGGAGAACCTCGACGATCCTCACCATCTCTGCCGCACCGATCTGATCGGCAAAGGCCGGCTCGAGCGGAGCGGGTAGCACACGGAGCTTCGAGGGCGAGTGCTCGATGAGGAGGCTCTGGAGCAGCTGGGCATCCAGACGATCCAATGCGCTGACTGCGTCCACGATCGTGTGCTGAGGCGACAGCTTCAACATCACCGCGATGTCGCCGAACTGCAGGTCGGCGTCGATCAGCACAACCGGTTTGGGACTGCGCTGAGCTAGCACGACGGCGAGGTTCGTGGCAATCACGGACTTGCCCGCTCCCCCTTTGGTGGAGAAGACAGTTATGACGCGGCCCAGCTCACCGTCGGACTCGACCACCGGGGTTCCGCCACCACTGACCGCCGGGGTAACCACCGCCAGCGTGTTGGCTACACGGGAGACGGCTTCTGCAAGCGCTGTCGACTCGACTGGGAGCTGCAAGACATCCTTGACGCCGGCTCGGAGGGCCCTCTGCAACACGTCCGTGGTGAGCTCGTTTGTCGCCATTATTGCGCCCACCTCGCGGCGGGCGGCCAGCAACTGCTCGACCGATCCGAGCTCTGCCGGGCCTGAGAACGACGGACCGAGAACGATGACCACCGGTTGCCCTGACAGGCGCGGCGCAAGGTCGTTGATCGAGGGAAACGGCGTTGCGCCCTGCCCCAACTGCATCGCCAGGCGACTCCGGATCGCCTGGTCGCCATCGACCACGGCGACGGCCACCTGCGGGCGGCCCCCACCCGTTGCCCCTCCCATGCCAGGGCGGGGCATCGCTTCTCCTGGCTGGCCGGAGAACGGACTTGTCATTTGTCGAGGTTCCCCTCTTTGCCGTAGGGGGTGAGGAAGTTGCCGTTCTCGCCGGGAGTCTCAGTGACCACATCTGGAACCGGTGTGACCGTACGTGGCTTGTAGTCCTCGGCCACCAGGGACATGTAGATGTTGCCGTTGGTCTCTTGGGTCGAGGCGATCCACAGCGAAGCTTCAGGGGGCACGTTGACAGTGAAGATGCTCGACACCGCCGTGTTGGAGCTTCCCGAACCCGAACCCGAAGAGCCCGTGCCGCTCGATGTGCTCTCTCCGGGCTGGAGCTTGGCGCTTTGGCCGACCGCGAGTATCTGGACCTTCTGGTACAACATGCGGGCCTTGCGCTGGAAGAAGAAGTTGCACTGGTCCGATGGGCCCTTCGTACACGCGTTGGGGTTCGTACCACCACCACCACCACCGCCACCACCACCGCCGCCGCCGCCGCCTTGGCCCTGTTCCTCTTGGCTGTTGCCCCCCTTGTTGTCGACGAGAACGAACATGTTCACCTCGTCGCCGCCGACAAGGAACCCGCCGACGGAGTGCATCTGGTCGGAGTTGAACGACAACGCCACGTGATCGGGGTTCTTCAAGCGTTGGCGGAAGCTGATCTGGGTCGTCGCGGGATCGACGAACATGTTCTGCAGGATCACCGTGTTGGCCGGGATGTCGAACAGAGCAACCTTCTTCTGGACCTCGTCGGTGGTCGTGATGGCCGTGGTGGGCTTGAAGTTCTGCGGGATCAGCCCTTCTGCGATCTCGGTGTTCTTGACAGCGTCCTCGCCGGGGGTACCCCTCTTGATATCGGAAGTGGCGTAGAAGACGGGGACGCGTCGAGCGTTCTGGTTGGCGCGGTCCTCGATGCCCTTTACGTAGGTGTAGAGCAGCACAGCTGCAACCACTCCGACCGCCAACGCGGCCAGAAGGATAAGTGTTCGCCTGGAGCTCACTCCGACCTCATTCCTCGGTAGACACGGGCTCACGCCCCCAACAGGTTCTAGTCATCTTTGCAGATCATCCAAGTGCGTGGCCGGTATTGGTACGCGCCTATGTTTGTTCGGTCGACAGCCTCAACAGGATTAGCTCAAGCTGCGGCTTTCTGGTGGCACCCTAGACCAAATCCGCGACGGAGGCCTGAGAACCTGACCTCGGGGCATCCGGATCAGCCCAGGCCAGGCTGATCCATGACCGAATCACTCGCTATCGCTGGTTTCCTTCGCCTCTTCGTCTGCGGGGTCTGCAACACCCGTCTCGGCGTCAGGAGGCCCGGCGTTGGATGACTCAGCGTCGACATCTTCAACGTCGATTCCGTGGTCCTTGTAGTACTCGGCCCACGCCTCGTCGGTGCCGGTTGGACCTATGTAGTTGCCCTCCTCGTCATAGGCGTGGTCACCGAAGTGCTCCTGGTACTCCGCGGCTACCTCTCCGCCCTCGGCGGCTTGCTTGATCGAGAGGCTGATCCTCCGACGCTGCAGATCGAGGTCGATGATCTTCACCCACAGCTCCTCACCCGGTGTCACGACCTGCTCGGGCAGGTCGACGTGATGTGCCGACATCTCCGAGATGTGGACCAGGCCTTCGATCCCGTCGCCCACTTGGACGAAGGCACCGAAGGGGACCAGCTTGGTCACCCTCCCGTACACGAGCTCGCCGACTCGATGGGAGGTCGCGAACTCCTGCCATGGGTCTTGCTGGGTGGCTTTGAGAGAAAGGGAGATCCGCTCCCGATCACTGTCGACCTCGAGGACTTGCACCTCGACTTCGTCCCCGACCTGAACCACCGATCCTGGATGATCGACGTGCTTCCATGAAAGCTCCGACACGTGGATCAGACCGTCCATCCCACCCAGGTCCACGAAGGCTCCGAAGTTGACCACCGAGGAAACCGTGCCCTTGCGCACCTCGCCCGGCTTGAGGTTGGCGAGGAAGTCCTCGCGCTGCTCTTTCTGGGTCTCCTCCAGCCAGGCCCTGCGCGAGAGGACGACGTTGTTGCGGTTCTTGTCAAGCTCGATGATCTTCGCTTCCAGCGTCTTGCCCACATATGGCTGCAGGTCCCGAACGCGGCGCAGCTCGACCAGAGATGCAGGTAGGAAGCCCCGCAGCCCTATGTCCAGGATGAGCCCGCCCTTCACGACCTCGATGACCGGTCCGCTTACTACGCCGTTGTCGTCCTTGATCTTCTCGATGGTTCCCCAGGCACGCTCATACTGGGCGCGCTTCTTGGAGAGGATCAGGTGGCCATCCTTGTCCTCCTTTTGGAGGACGAGCGCCTCGATCTTCTCTCCGAGGGCCACGATCTCGCCAGGGTCGACGTCGTTTCGGATCGACAGCTCCTTGACCGGGATGATGCCTTCGGACTTGTACCCGATGTCCAGGAGGACTTCGTCGCGATCGACCTTCACAACTGTTCCCTCGACGAGCTGGCCGTCCTCGACATCGACCATCGACCGGTCATATGCCTCATCCAGGCTCATTCCGCCAAGGTCGTTCTCTGTGATCTTCCGTGGCGTGTACGTGTCGTCGATGGAAGGGTCAGGCGGGGTGGCGACCGATGAGCTGTGCGATGACGGAAACGAGGAAGAGGGCTGGGACTGGTCGGACAAGGGACTTGCTTTCGTGTGATGGACTGGGACGGCAGGAGATCTCCAGCCGTCAGGCTGGTAGGGGACGTTGCAGAGCGAAGTGTGCGGGTCACGACCCGAGCGCTTCGTTGCGCGCACGCGGGATTGGCGGCCCCGCGCCGGGCCAACCCTAACCCCACCAACCCACGCCGTCTACCTGGGGCTTGAACCTCGGCGCCTCGCTACCAGGACAACCCGAGTTGCCTTCCAGTAGGAGGTTCGTGCCATCAACGATCTGCAGAAGCGAGGACGAACAGCTCGGGCTCATCAAGGTTCGGGTCCCGACGACCGTAGTCGCCAGGAGTGACGGACCAGATCTCCTCAGGGCACAAGCCCGCCAACCGGAACAAAAGCCTCAGTTCGCGAGGTGTGAAGCAAGTCGTCCAAAGGTCATGCTCGGCATTCACTCCTTCTGGGTTCTTGACGATCGTTCGCTCGTGGTTGACTCCGCTGGCGACATCGAAGCGATCCGATTCATCGAGGAAGCGGACCTGGAAGTAGGCCGAGAAAGCTGTCAGTGCCAACCGGCCTCCCGGCCGCAGCGCCCTCGCCATCCCCGAAAGGATGGCGCTGTCAGGTTCAGGGGCTGAGGCCACGTGCGAGGACATGCCCCCGAGCCCGAAGGCTCCCTGACACAACGAGATCACTGCATCGAACTCTCGGTCATACTCGAGGTATCTGGCGTCTGCCCGCTCGAAGGTCGCTCCGCGTGGAGCGCGTGATCGAGCGATCTCCACGAAGGTCGACGCGATATCCACGCCAACTACCTCCAACCCGGCCTCGGCGAGGCCACAAGCGTGGCGCCCCGGACCACAGCCGACGTCAAGCACCCGCATCCCCGGCCTCAGCCCCAGAACATCCACGAGGAACGACACCTCGTTGGCAGTGCCTCGAGTGAACGAGTACCTCAGGTATGCC
>JAHFUU010000319.1 GCA_023264915.1 Microthrixaceae bacterium
GATGTCCTCTGGAAGCCCGAGATCGAGCCCGATGGCACGCACCTCGTCCTTGAACAGTGACCGCAGCGGCTCGATCAGCTCGAACTCGATGTCGTCAGGCAGGCCGCCGACGTTGTGGTGGCTCTTGATCACGTCGGTTCCCGAACCGCCCCCGGACTCCACGACGTCGGGGTAGAGGGTGCCCTGCACGAGGAACTCGATCTTCTCCCGATGCGGCTGCGCGGCGATGATCTCGTCGGCAGCCTCTTCGAACACTCGGATGAACAGCTCGCCGATGACCAAGCGCTTCTGCTCTGGGTCTGTCTCGGTGCCCAGCGCCTGGAGGAACCGCTCTCGGGCGTCGACGACCTTGAGCTTGACGCCGGTTGCCTCGACGAAGTCCTCCTCGACCTGTTCGGCCTCGCCCTCGCGCAGCAGCCCGTGGTCCACGAAGACACACGTCAACCGGTCTCCGACCGCTCGCTGGACCAGCGCGGCAGCCACTGCTGAGTCGACCCCGCCGGAAAGGCCGGCGATCACGGGGCTCGCGCCGACCGTCTCTTCGATCGACTTGATCGTGCGCTCGATGATGCCCGAGGTGGTCCATGTCGGCTCGATGCCGGCCCCGACATGCAAGAAGCGTTCGAGCAGGTCCTGGCCATGCCTGGTGTGGCGCACCTCTGGGTGCCACTGCACGCCGAATAGCCGTCGCTGCGGGTTCTCGAAGGCCGCGATGGGTGCCCCGGGGGTGGATGCGATGACACGGAACCCGGCTGGCGCGTCGACGACGCCGTCTCCGTGGGACATCCAGACGTCCTGGTTGGCGAGTGCCGGCGCCGACACGAGCACCGCATCAGGGGAGATCGACACGGCGGTCCGCCCGTTCTCTGACTCGCCAGTCCTGGCGACCTCGCCCCCGAGGGTTCGTGCCATGACCTGGAACCCGTAACAGATGCCGAGGATCGGCACCCCTGCTTCGAGCAGGCGACGATCGATCGACGGAGCGCCGGGCGCGTAGACGCTCTTCGGCCCGCCGGACAGGATCACCGCCGCCGGCTTGCGGGCGAGGATCTCGTCCACGGGCATCGTGTGCGACACGATCTCGCTGTAGACGTGAGCTTCGCGCACCCGCCGGGCGATCAGCTGCGCGTACTGGGCCCCGAAGTCCACAACCAGCACGAGCGCAGGCGGTTGCGCTGCGCTCGAGTCCGAGGAGTGCCCGGGATCTTCTCGGAGGTCGCTCATGACGTGTTGCTCCGCAGCGGTGGTACGGGACGACTCACATGCCGAGTATTGCACGCACCATTACATGGGTGTGATCTCGCCGACGGACGGTGCTCGCCACATCGACCACAGATTGTCGATTCGGGATCTGCAAGCGCGTAGCCTGCACTCGTGGCCCCCTACAAGATCCGCATCATCGGTGACCCGGTGTTGAGGAGACGTGCCAACGACGTGACCGACATCGACGAGACGCTGGTCCGCCTGGTGGATGACATGTTCGCGACCATGTACGACGCGCCGGGCCTGGGGCTGGCCGCCCCCCAGGTCGGTGTGCAGAAGCGCTTCTTCGTCTATGACCACCAGGGTGACAAGGGAGTCCTCATCAACCCGGCCATCACCGAGAGCGAAGGCGAGTGGGACTACAGCGAGGGATGCCTGTCGGTGCCCGGCATCTACTTCGACATCACGCGCCCCAAGAAGATCCTCATCACCGGCTTGGACATCGACGGCAACGAGGTCGAGATCGAGGCAGACGAGCTCGGCGCCCGGCTGTTCCAGCACGAGCTCGACCACCTCGAGGGCACCCTGCTGGTCGAGCACCTGAACGACATGCAACGAAAGGCCGCCAAGAAGGAGCTGCGCGAGCTGATGCTGGGCGAGGTCTTCCCGGGCCGGCCGGGCAAGGTCGTGCGCCCGGACGGGACGATCGAAACCGAGCCTTGACGCACCCGCTCGGCTGTCACGCGACCCGCAGTCACGCGACCCGCAGTCACGCGACCCGCAGTCACGCGACCCGCAGTCACGCGACCCGGGGTCACCCGACTTGCTGTCACGCGACCCGAGGTCACGCACGCTCGAGCCGATTCCGGCGCGGCGCTTGCAGATCGGGACGCGCCTCGGTAGACAGGCTGCACGCCATGCCCGCACCCGTGCCCGCGCACCCGCGCCGCCTCGTCTTCTTCGGCACCCCGTCCATGGCCGTGCCGACCCTCGAGGCGCTGGTCGGTGCGGGATATGACGTAGCGCTGGTCGTGACCCGTGCTGACAAGAAGCGGGGGAGGGGTGGGGCACTTGCCCCGAGCCCCGTGAAGGCAGCGGCGATCGACCTGGGCATCCCCGTCACCACAGACATCGACCGGGCGCTGGAGGTCCGAGCCGATGCCGCGATCGTGGTGGCCTTCGGCCGCATCATCAAGCCTCACGTCCTGAACGCTCTCCCGATGCTCAACATCCACTTCTCGCTGCTCCCGCGCTGGCGCGGCGCCGCGCCGGTCGAGCGCGCGGTCCTCGCTGGCGACACCCTCACCGGCGTCGACATCATGGCGATCGACGTGGGCCTCGACGAGGGAGCGATCTACGCCACGCGAGAGGTCCGGATCGCAGAGGACGCGACCGCCGATGAGCTGCGTGCCGAGCTGGTCACCGAAGGCACGAGCCTGCTGCTCGGCTTGCTCGAGGACGGGGTGCCCGCGCCCGTTGCCCAGGAAGGTGTCCCGACCTACGCCGGGAAGATCGGTCCTTCTGAGCTGCGCCTGGACTGGTCTCGCCCTGCCTCGCACCTGAGCCGGGTCGTGCGTGTCGGGGGTGCCTGGACGACCTTCCGCGGCAAGCGCCTGAAGGTCTGGAGGGCTGAAGCCACCTGCGAGCGTGCGGGCGACCGGCTGCTGCCCGGCGGGATCGACCCTGCGACCAACGAGGTCGGCACCGGCGAGGGAAGGCTTCGCCTCGTCGAGGTCCAACCAGAAGGCAAGGCGCGCCAGGAGGCCACCGCGTGGCGAAACGGTGCCCATCTCACCCAGCGCGACCGGATGGGGTCTTGATGCACGGGAAGCCGCGCCCCCAGGGATCGCGGGCCCAGGGATCGCGGGCCCAGGGGTCGCGGGCCCAGGGGTCGCGGGCCCAGGGGTCGCGGGCCCAGGGGTCGCGGGCCCAGGAGACACGGTCACCCGGCACGCGAACCCGCAGGCTGGCAGCAGAGCTCGTGCGCCGCATCTCGGACGAGGGTGCGTATTCGAACCTGGTCGTGCCGGCCGCGCTCGACCGAAGCGAGCTGCCCGAACGGGACCGGCGACTCGTGACCGAGCTCGCCTACGGCACGACCCGCATGCGGCGAGCCTGTGACTGGCTCGTCGACCGGCATGTCGTCAGCGAACCCGACCCGATCGCGCGGTCCCTGCTCCGGGTGGGTGCCTACCAGCTGGCGTTCACGTCGATCCCGCCCTATGCAGCGGTGTCGGCGACGGTCGCCGCGGCACCCGCCAGGCTCCGCCCGTTCGTCAACGCCGTGCTCCGCAAGCTTGCCAGCGAGCACGCGCCCGAGTGGCCGAGCGAGGCCGTACGGCTGAGCTGTCCGGACTGGATCCTCGAACGCCTCGGAGAAGACCTGGGCCCACAGCGGGCGGCCGCTGCGATCCAGGCCATGAACGAGGCTCCCGAGGTGACCCTGCGGGGTGATGGATACGTCCAGGATCTCGCCTCGCAATGGGTTGCAGCCACTGTCGCACCGAGGCCGGGCGAGGTGGTGGTAGACCTGTGTGCGGGCCCGGGCGGGAAGGCAACTGCGATCGCCACCTCTGGCGCTGAGGTGGTGGCAGCCGACATCCATCTGAGCCGGGCGAAGCTAGTTGTCGCCAACGCGGCGCGCCTCGGGCTGGGCGACCGGGTGGGTGCTGTGGTGGCAGACTCGACCCGGCTGCCCTTTGGCGACGGGCAGGGCTTTGACCGCGTTCTCGTCGATGCGCCGTGCTCGGGTCTCGGCACGATGCACCGCCGGCCCGACCTGCGGTGGCGGGTGAGCGAGGAAGACGTCGGCGAGCTGGCGGCGTTGCAGAGGCGCCTCCTCCGCTCGGCGATGGGCGTGGTGCGACCGGGCGGGTTGCTGTGCTACAGCGTGTGCACCCTGACCGACCCCGAGACCGTCGAGGTCGACCGGTGGATCGGGTCGCTGTCACCTCGATGGGAGCAGGCTCACATAGAGCCGGTGCACGATGACCGCACCCGCTCGGGTGATGGCCCTGCGGATGGTCGTGTGGATGGTCGTGTGGATGGTCGTGTGGATGGTCGTGTGGATGGCCCTGTGGATGGTCCTGGGGATGGTCCTGGGGATGGTCCTGGTGATGGTCCTGGTGATGGCTCAGGTGTCGAT
>JAHFUU010000320.1 GCA_023264915.1 Microthrixaceae bacterium
TGAGAGCGACCGGTTCAACCCCAAGTCGGGCGTAGCCGCAGTTCCCGCATTGATCGAGTCACGCCGGTCAACGCGCGCCGGTTGAGCTTGGCGCTTCCGCATCCCCAGCATCGAGTGCGGCCTCTGCCAGCTCCAGCATGCGTGCCGAGCAACCAGCCATCTGGACCGGAGAAACGGCTTCCTCGATGAGCTTGCCCGCCAGGGCCCTGAAGGCATCAGAAGCTGGTCCTTGACCCGTCGCGACCGGCTCGCCAGAGTCTCCGCCGGTTGCCACCGATGCTTCCATAGGGATCTGGGCGAGCAGCGGCACACCGGCGGTCCGTGCGAGCTCCTGGCCGCCGCCCGTGCCGAACAGCGGATAGCGGGTGCCGTGGTCGCATGTTAATGAGGACATGTTCTCGACGACACCGATGACGCGGAGGTAGCTCTTGCGCGCCATGTTGACCGCGCGCACGGCGACCTTCTGTGCGGCCAGCGCGGGGGTGGTGACCACGATCATCTCTGCCCGCGGAAGCATCCGTGCGAGTCCCATCTGGACGTCACCCGTGCCGGGCGGCATGTCGATCAGCAAGTAGTCCATGTCGCCCCAACGGACGTCTTCGAGGAAGTGCTGCACGGCTCGGTTGAGCATCAAACCTCGCCACATCAGGGCAGACTCCTCGTCGTCCACGAGCAAGCCCATTGACACGACTTTCAGCATCCCAGACCCGATGGTGTGGATCACAGGAACGATCTTCTTCTCTCCCTCGGAGGTGAGCTCCCCAGCCAGACGCCCGTCGAGCCCCAACATCCGTGGGACAGAGAAACCCCAGATGTCAGCATCGAGCACGCCCGCTGTCAGACCTCGCTTCGCGAACGCCGCGGCCAGGTTCACCGTGACCGAGGACTTGCCCACCCCTCCCTTGCCCGATGAGATGGTGATCACCCTTGTCGTCGCCGGTATCTCAGCGCCCTGCTCCTGGTCGCGGACGTTCCACCTAGCCCTGGCCATCACTGCCGCCTTCTCATCTGGGTTCATCTCGGTCCACTCCAGGCGCACACCACTCACGCCCGGCAGATCCGCGACAAGGGCAACCACGTCTCGTTTGATCTGCGCACGAAGAGGGCATCCAACTGTGGTGAGTGCAACCGTGATCAGAACCTGCCCGTCGGCATCGACTTGCACCCCTTTGGCCATTCCTAGGTCGACGATGTCTGACCCGAGCTCTGGGTCCATGACACCACGCAGGATTCCTGTGATCGTCTCTGGAGTCGGTGGTCGCTCGCCGGGGATCGCGGAAGTCACCCGCCGATAATACCGGCAATCGCCGTGTAATCTGCTCTGAATGACTCTCGGTGAAGGCTCTGAGCCATCAGAAGGTCCCAGACCGGGTCGGGGCTCCTCACCCCCCCGGCTTGACATCTTGAAGGCGTTGGGCGACAACACCCGCTACGCCATCTACCTCGAGCTGGCGAGGAGCCCCTTGCCGATGTCCACATCAGAAGTCGCTGACTTGCTTCAGCTTCATGTCAACACCGTCCGGCCGCATCTGGACCGAATGCGCGAAGCAGGCCTGCTTAGAATGGACACCGGCGCACGGGGTGGGGTTGGACGCCCGCAGCACCGATACTCCTTGGCAGAGGATGCCCCAGCGCTCGGACTCGAGCCGTCGCCATTCCCGACACTTGCACGGATGTTGCTCAATGCTGCCGCAGAGGCTGGCCTGGACCGTTCAGAGATGCTCGGTGCGGGACGAGAGCAGGGCCGAGCCGACGCCAGCCTGTGGCCCGAAGGCGCCGATCCCCTCGAGGCGTTGATCGTCGAGCAGGCGAAGTTCGGATTCGATCCCGACGTTGACGAGAGCGACCGGTCAGCCACCATTGCGTTTGGCAATTGCCCCTACCATGAGCTCGCAAGCTCCCACCCGGACATCGTCTGCGGGCTGCACTGCGGGCTGATCGAGGGACTCCTCGACGGGCTCGGCAGGAAGGATGCCCGTATCGATCCAGAGGGCACCGGTGAGGGTGTCGGGGCACCGCGCAGGAGGTGCCGTGTCGTGCGATTCCATGCCGTCGTGGACAGGGACCCGTGCCGGGTCGAGCTGACCATCAGATGATTGTGTGGCGAGGTTGCCAGGTCTCGGCCGGCGGTCGTTAGCCTGTGATCGACAGCGAGAATCGAGGAGGCTCATCGTGATCACCCTCACGAACAGCGCAGCTGTGAAAGTCAAGGAACTCATCGCCGAAGAAGGCGACAAGGCGTTGATGCTTCGTGTATCGGTTCAACCCGGCGGGTGCAGTGGCCTCTCTTATGACATGTTCTTCGATGCCGATCGTGCCGACGATGACGTGACCCGTGAGTACGAGGGGGTGAAGGTCGTTGTCGACCCATCGAGTGCGGCCATGCTCGAAGGAGCGACCCTTGACTACGAAGAGGGTGAGAAGTCGGGTTTCGCGATCACGAACCCGAACGCTCACCGAACCTGCGGTTGTGGCCAGAGCTTTCACTGACACTCGCTCACCTGGCCCCGGAGCGGGATGAGATGTGGACTTCTTGGGATCCGATCGCTCGTGATGCACCGTCGCTCCATCTGGTTCCGGGTGAACGCCCCACTCGTAGGTGCTCGAGGATTGCCAGGCGAAGGGGCGAAGGTGTGGCTCGTTGACCGGCGTCGGCACCGCGTGCGTCTTCGATCTTGCCTCGACGGTTGACTCGTGATCATGTCAACGATGGAGAGAGCTTGTCAGTGCGGCTGAAACCTCAGCCCTGTCGAACACGTTGTCGAGGCGCTCGATGACCGTGCCATCCGCACCCACCACGAACAGAGCGGGCTCGTAGTTGAGGTGGTAGGCAGCAACTGCTGGTGTGGTCCTGGCAGCTGACCGGTCCGTGTAGACCTCGGCATGGATGGCGAGGACGTCCGGGGTCTTCGCGGCCTGCTCTACCAAGATGTCAAGCACCGGGCCACAGACACCGATCTGGCACAGCGCGGGGGAGGAGACCAGCAACGCAACAGGCCGATTCGCCCGCAGTGCGGTGTCCAGGGAGGATCCGTGCAACCCACATTGGCTGGGTTGAAGCGTGCAGATTGGATCGACTCCGCGGTGGTCGGCGTCCGTGGGTGTCTCGACGCTGAGCATCTTGTCACCAACTTGAGGAACCTTGATCTGGGACTCTGAGCCGACCCGAAACGAGGCACTCGCTTCGGAGCCCCCGATCGTGGTCGAGACTGTGTAGGTACCGATGGACTCAGGCGTGAATCGCAGGGGGAAGTACGCGATCGGGACGCCGTCACTGTGGCGATCAACCCGGATCGGGCCACTCACAGGCTGCCCGCCGAAGCTGATCCGAAGGTCGATAGCGGTTGGCGCCTCCTTGCTTGGTGAGCCGTCTGGTCCTGCTACGGCGAATGCCAGGCGCTGCGGGACTCCGGCCCGTGCGAACTCGTTCCGGTCGAAGATCGTGAACAGTGAACTTGTTGGGGGAACCGCACCAGTGCCCTGTTCGGGTGCAGCGGTCGTCGTGCTGTGAGACTCGCTGCTGCAAGACGCGAGCGCGCACCCACCTGTCAAGGATGCGATTCCCACGATCAGGGATCGTCGCGTCAGTACGGGACGCAGGGTCTGTGCATCGATCCAGGCGCGGTCTGTTGTGGGGCGCACGAGGTGCCAACGTATCGTTCTGGGCGTGGGTTCCCTGACATTGCTTGTTGACGGAGCCGGGTCTGGACGGTCCTGGCATGCCTGAGATCGAGATCGAGCTGAACGGGCGACCCGTGACGGTGCCTGACGACGCGGGGTCGTTGTTGGACGCGCTTCGAGGCCCACTCGGGCTTCGATCACCGAAGGATGGTTGCAGCCCCCAGGGCCAGTGCGGCTGCTGCACCGTCCTGGTCGACGGCCAACCCCGCATCTCCTGTGTCACGCCGCTGCGACGGGTGGCGGGGCGCTCGATCGTGACCGTCGAGGGTCTCGATGCTCAGGTTCGCGACGGTTGGGCGGCCGCCTTCGTGGAGACCGGTGGTAGCCAGTGTGGGTTCTGCACGCCCGGCATCATCATGCGCTTCGAATCCTTGCGGGCACAGGGTGTGGGCGCCCATGATCGCAACAAGGTTGCGTCGGCGCTCAAGGCTCACCTGTGCCGTTGCACGGGCTGGCAGACGATCATCGACTCGTTCGAGTCGTTCTCTCCGGGTCGGGAGACTGAGACAGGGCGCGACTTGGTGGCGGCATCGGGGAGAGCAACCCTAGAAGGGCACGCTCCCCAACAGCTCGCGCCGTTTGCCGCGCTCGGGTCTGCGCCCTTCGCCGCCGACACAGCCCCTGATGACTCGCTCG
>JAHFUU010000321.1 GCA_023264915.1 Microthrixaceae bacterium
TGGCGAAGGACTCGACCACGCCTGGCTGGGTCTGGGGGCGCGTGACGCACATGTGCACGGCGTTGGGGTACTGCTGACCGTTGAAGCGCCAGCCCTTCTGCTTCATGAAGTCGTTGACGTGGTAGATGTCAAAGACGCTCGAGGTGAACGAGAAGCACCAGGTCGGGTCACCCATCAGACGCAGCTCGTCATGGGACCGCACGGCATCTTGCATCGCGTAGGAGGTCTCGAAGATCTGCCGTGCGTAGTCGACATAGCCCTCTCGTCCGAGGCTCACCATCGACGCCCATGTGGCGGCGATGAGACCCCCGCTGCGGCTTCCGGCAAGTCCGGGCGAGAGGTACTTGCCCCCCGGCCAGTCAGTCGACGTGAAGTACTGATGGTTGCGAAGCGCATGGCTGCGGTAGGAGAGTACTGATGTGCCCTTGAGCCCGTAGCCGTACTTGTGGGTGTCCGCAGAGATCGTCGTGACACCCGGCAGGCGGAAGTCGAACACAGGGATGTCGTAACCGAGCTGCTGGCCCCACGGGAGGATGAAGCCACCGAGGCAGCCATCGACGTGCAGCCCGATGCCGCGTTCGATCGCAAGGTCTGACAGCTCGGTGATCGGATCGATGGTGCCGTAGGGGTAGTTTCCCGCCGAGCCCACCACCACGATCGTGTTGGAGTCGACATGGTCGCGCACGAAGTCGACATCCACGAGCGTCGAGTGGGGATCCACCGGTGCCTTCACGGGTTCGATCCCGAAGAGGTGGCACCCCTTGTCGAACGCCGGGTGACCGGTCATGGGGATGATGGCGTTGGGCCGGGTTATCCCCCGTTCAGCTCTCGCCTGGTCGCGGTAGGCGAGCATGGCGGTCACGATGCTGTCGGTACCACCCGATGTCACCGAGCCGCAGGGCCCCTCGTCGTCATCGAGTGGCGTGACGGCGCTCGCATTGAGCATGTCCAGCGTCATCGCGATGATCTCGCTCTCGAACTTGGTGGCGCTCGGGCACATGTCGCGCTGGAGCACGTTCACATGGCTGAAGTGGGAGAAGGCACTGTTCAAGAACTCATAGTGAGCCATGTCCCCGCAGTACATGGTTCCCGAGCACCTGCCGGACTGCCACACCTGGTCCTCTTGGGTACCCATCCAGGTCAGCTCTGCGAGGATCTCCTCACGCGGCCGCCCACGCTCGGGCATGGCGGCTATCAGCCCGAACCTGTCCTCGTAGGGATGGTTGTGTGCCATCGGGGTCCTCCCCTGACGAACGGTCTGAAACCTGAAACATGAACTGATTTCAGGTTAATGCGGTGACCGCGCTCGTGCAAGCGCGAGGAAGCCCTGGCATCGATGAAGCGATCTTGCCCTTGTCTCGCGGGGCTGGTGCGGCAGGCTGACCGTCATCCAGCGGTCCAGCACAGCCGGAGGATCGAGGCCGCCTGGTGGATCGACGAGAGCTGGTTGGGGCTCGGTCCGCCTGTCCGCCGTCTCCACAGCACCAGCACCGCCACGGTGTCCTGTGCGTTGCGGCGGTAGACGGGCTCGACCCACACCGCCTTGTAACCCTGGCCAGAAGCAGCCTGGGCCAGCTGCTCTGGAAGCTCGTCCACGTCCCATTGACTTCGCAAGCCGCTCACGTAGGTCTGCTCCCACGGACCCGGGCCACCCACCAGTGCCGGATCGAGAGCCGAAGGAACCAGTGGGGCCAGCGACGGCGGCTTGCCGCCGGCGAGGTCCAGCCCAGTGGGAGAGGACCGCTGTCGAGAGGGCGCTAGCAGGAGTGCGTCTGCCACGACAGGATGGCCGCGCATCGCCGTGACAACGTGGTCAGAGATCGTGGACAGGGAGGCGCTGGCGCTGGCAGCCTCGACTGCCTCGCCCAACCACACTGCTGCGGTCTCAGGGGTCAGGAGGCACACGATGCCGTTGATCAGCGGGTCCTCCAGGCAGTTGGTCGCCCACAGGTCGGCCTGTCGGATCCCAGTCGTGCCGGGCAGGGGTGCCAGGGCAACGCGAAGCGGCCCCACCGTCACGTCCGAGTAGTCGCTTGCCATGGCAACCGCGGCGGCGTACGCCCATGCGCTCTCAGCGGTCACGAACTCGAGCACTGACCGTCCCACCAACTCGTCCGGCGTCTGATCGACGATCTCGGCTGCGGAGTCGGTCGCGAACGTGATGCGCCCCATGCCGTCGATCACGAACACCACGCCGGGCAGGACGGTGAGCAGGCGGCGGAGGTGTTCCGCCCCTTCTGGCCGCCTATCACCTGGTTCGTCGAATGCACCCACCAACTGTGATCCTAGTTGTCGCGCCGATCATCGGCCCGTGTGCGGTGCATCGGCCGATCGTGACCAGATGCCGATCCTCGGAGTGGACGCGAGCGCTCGGGCGCCATCAAGGTCCGTGTCACGATCCCGTCACAAGACATGTTCCGTCGGGCCGCGGCCGAGCGGCGGGGAGCTTCGGCGGCGGTAGTGTCCCGGGGATGGTCTCAGAGCTGTTCGACCCCGATGCGTGGCGCCCTGTAGAGGGCTTCGAGCTCGAGGACGTGACCTATCACCGAGCGGTATCGCACGGCACGGTGCGAATAGCCTTCGATCGACCAGAGGTCCGGAACGCTTTCCGCCCCCAGACCGTCGATGAGCTGTACCGGGTCCTTGACGACGCCAGGATGACGACTGACGTCGGTTGCGTGCTCCTGACGGGCAACGGACCCTCACCCCGCGACGGCGGCTGGGCCTTCTGCTCCGGTGGCGACCAGCGGATCAGGGGCCGGGACGGCTACCGGTATGCCGGTGACGAGACTGCCGCGACGATCGATCCAGGACGCACGGGCCGGTTGCACATACTCGAGGTCCAGAGGCTCATCCGCATGATGCCCAAGGTCGTCATCTGCGTGGTGCCAGGTTGGGCAGCCGGAGGGGGCCACAGCCTGCACGTCGTTTGCGATCTGACAATCGCCAGCCGTGAGCATTCACGGTTCAAGCAGACCGATGCGGATGTGGCCAGCTTCGACGGCGGGTTCGGTTCGGCCTACCTCGCTCGCCAGGTCGGTCAGAAGTTCGCCCGCGAGATCTTCTTCCTGGGTGATGAGTACTCAGCGGCCGACGCTCACCGCATGGGCATGGTCAACGCGGTCGTAGACCATGCAGAGCTCGAGACGGTGGCGCTCGAGTGGGGACGCAGGATCAATGCCAAGAGCCCCACGGCGCAGCGGATGCTGAAGTACGCGTTCAACCTGATCGACGACGGCCTCGTCGGCCAGCAGGTCTTCGCTGGCGAGGCCACCCGCCTCGCATACATGACCGACGAGGCAGCCGAGGGCCGTGACGCCTTCTTGCAGAAGAGGAACCCCGACTGGTCGGCCTACCCGTGGCACTTCTGACCAGGCACCAGCGCAACGGCACAGCCCTCGAGGAAACTAGGCTCGACTGGCATGTCCCCGATCCCGTGTGAGGCCCCACGCGGGCCAGGTTCACGGCGGCCGCCCGTGCAAGCCGCGGGCGTGCCGGCTTCGGCGGCCGAGGAGCGTGGGGCTGGGGCCCCACGCGGGCCAGTTCATGAGCGTGGGGTTGTGTCGGGCGTGACCCGGGTGAGATTACGGCGGCCGCCCGTGCAAGCCGCGGGTGTGCCGGCTTCGGCGGCCGAGGAGCGTGGGGCTGGGGCCCCACGCGGGCCAGGTTCATGAGCGATCCGACTGAGCAGTTCCCGACCCAGCCTCCAGGTCGGGGCGGGGTGGACCCTACGGAGCCTCTTGCTGGGGCCGGTGGCCCGGGTGCGCGGCCCGTGGCGGGCCAGGCAGGGTGGTTCCCTGACCCGACGGGACGGCCAGGGCTGGAGCGGTACTGGGACGGCCGCCAGTTCCTGGACCGGACAAGACCCGCGGGAGGTGGAGGCCCGGGCTGGTATCCCCATCCGTTCCAGGATGGCCTGCTGCGGTACTGGGACGGGTCGGCGTGGACAGAGGACTCGCGCCCCGAAGGTGACGCGGTGCCGGGCTGGTACCCCGATCCCGCCCATGTCGAGCTGGTTCGCTACTGGGACGGCAAGCGCTGGAAGCGGGATGCCAAGCCTGCCGACGACAGTGCACGGCCTGGCTGGTATCCCGATCCAGACCACAGCGACAAGGTTCGCTACTGGGACGGCACCAAGTGGACCGGCAAGACGGCCGCAACGGTGCCAACCGGTGCCGCTCCTGCTTCTTCTGGCGTCGGGCTTGCTGCGGCGTTCGTCGCGATCCTGGTGGCGATCGCCGTGGTTGTGATCTTGCTCGTCGTCCAACCGTGGTCGGACAAGTCACCCACAACGTCGTCAAGCTCGAC
>JAHFUU010000018.1 GCA_023264915.1 Microthrixaceae bacterium
CCGACGTTGAAGGCGTTGCCGCCTGCCGCACAACCAGCTGACATGTTGTAGACGGGGATTCCTGTCGACCCCATGTCCTCCACGACGTCGTTGCCGTTCAGCCCCCATCCCTTGCCGCCGGAGAACCGCGAGCTTGCAGCCGCGACCGCTTCGATGTCACGCCACGAGACACCGGCATCGGACAGCGCCGCTACCACTGCGTGCCGGCACAGCTCGGTTACGGATCGGTCCGCGAACTTGCCCCAAGGGTGCATCCCGACGCCTATGACCGCTACATCTCTCATGGTTCGCACCTCTCGTGGCCTGGCATGGCCTCATCTCGGCATTGGATTCCGTGCTGTCATGTCAGCGTGGCAAGGGCTCTGGCAACTGGTCCGTGAGCCGGTCGACCCGTCATGTCGGCCGGAACATCCAGCTGATCGGCTCTGAGCCATCCTCGTTGTGGCAGAGCGGCTCGATGACCAGCTCGACGCGGTCACCGACGGACACGCTGGACGGATCGTCGACTGCCATGCGTCCCACGACACGCAACCCGTCATCGAGGTCGACGACGCCGAGCGCGTAGGGGACGTAGGGCTCGTCGTAGCGAGCCGGTACCGGCGGCGGGTAGTTCTGGATCGAGCTGCTCCACACCGTGCCCGAAGGCCCGAAGCTCGCGTCTTGGATCTTCGAGTCCGAGCACTCGGGGTTGTGGCATGTGCCAGCGGAGGGGAAGTAGGGCGTCGCGCACGACAAGCACCTCGACCCGAGCAGCCGCGCGCCTTGTGGCCCTTCGCTGAACAGGCCGTCGATCACGGGAACGCGGTTGGTGTCAGTCATGGGAATCACTCACTTGTGTCACTGCGCGAACCAGCTCGGGAAGTACCTCGTTGCAGTCGGCGACGATCCCGTAGCGGGCGTGGCGGAAGATTGGGGCATCAGGGTCAGAGTTGACGGCGACGATCGTCTTCGCGGCGGAGCAGCCAACCATGTGTTGTGTCGCACCGGAGATGCCAGCCGCCAGGTAGAGCGCCGGGCGGGTGATCTTGCCGGTGAGACCGACCTGGCGCGACGAATCGATCCAGCCGTCGTCCACGATCGGCCGCGACGCCGCCGCCATGCCGCCGAGGGCCTCGGCAAGCTGCTCGACGAGCTTGTAGTTCTGCGGAGACCCCAGGCCTCGGCCCCCGGCGACGATTATCTCTGCATCCTCCAGGCGCGGTCCCTCTGCTCGGGCCGGGTCCAGCACGCGGACCCTCTCATGCACCTCAGAGAGGTCAACTGGCACCTCGGACACGGTTGGCGAGCTCGGGCTGCTGGCCGGTTCGGGCACCACCGAGTTGGCGAGCAGCGCGACCACGCACGGGCGTCCTGTCGCGGCCCGGTACACGACTCGGGTGTCGCCACCGAAGGCCGCAGCTGTCACCTCGAGGCCGTCGCCCTCGACGGCAACGTCGAGGGCGTTCATCACGACACTTGCACCCAGGCGGCCGGCCACCAAGGGAGCCACGAGGCGCGTGTCAAAGGTCTGGCTGAACAGCACCAACCCTGCGGGATGGTCACCGAGGAACCTACAGACGGCCTCGACGAACGAATCGGCCAGACCGGTGCTGAGCTTGGGGTCAGAGATCACCTCGATCTCGCCGACGCCGTGCCTGGCGGCCACCTCGGCACAATCCTGCGGAGCCGGCCCGACCACGAGCCAGACCAAGCCGACACCGAGGCCGGCACTCACGCTACGCCCGAGCGTGAGCGCGGCCTCGGTCTCTTCGGGGGGCTCTTCGCGGATCCCGGTCCACGAGCAAACGACCACCGGTGCCGTCACGTCCTCGCCTCCATGCAATCAGGTGAGCTCCCGTCGCAACCCGCGCAGATCTCGCTCTCGCTCATCTCATCGACCTGCCTTGATGAGCTTGTTCTCCACCAGGCGTGCGACCAGCTCGTCGGCCAGCTGTGCTGGGCCCTCGCCAACGATGATCTCGCAGTCGCCCTTGAGCGTCGGCACGAACTGGCGAGCAACGACCACAGCCGGCTCGAGACCCCCAGCCCCCACCGCGAGCTCCTGGGTCGTCAGAACTGGCGGATTCACCTTTCGAGCCGCCATCTTCTGCGGCATGGTCGGGTAGCGCGGCTCACCGAGCTCGCTGCTCACAGTCACCACCGCGGGCAGGTCGACCTCGACCTTCTCGTCACCGTCGGGGGTCACCCTGACCACTTGCACGGGCTGTCCAAGTCCTGGCATCTCGACGCTGCGAGCCAGCGTGACCAGCGGCATCCCCAGACCCACGGAGACCAGGGCCGGCACCACACCCTGATCGTCATCTGAAGCCTGCCGGCCACACAGCACGAGATCGGCTCCGCCGACCGATGCGACCCACGCGACCAGGATCGAGGCCACGACGTGACAGTCCATGGGACCCTCGGGTGGTTCGATGGCAACGACCTCGTCCGCGCCGAGCGAGAGGGCGTGGCGCAACATCGCGGTCTGGTCTGATCCGATCGAGGCCACCACGACCGTGCACTCGAGGCCTGAATCCTTGAGCCGGAGGGCCGCCTCGATCGCTTGCTCGTCATATCCGTTCATGAGGCGAGGGATGGTGGACTGGGTGATGTTGCCGTCGTCGTCGACCACAAGACCCCCCGACACCGCGTAGGCGCCGACTGCATCGGGGTCCAGCACCTCCTTTGCGAAAACGACAATCCTCATGGCGTCAACTCTCCCAGCCGGCCCAGCTCTCTCGCTGCCGGCTACTCGACATCTGACCCACCTAACGTTGTGGTTATATTTCACTACCAACCGGTTAGGTTTATGGCCTGCATGGTAGGATCTGCGGGCCGAGAGCTCAAGCCCGGGGATGAGAGGGAGCACGATGGCGTGGAGCGACTGGGTCCAGGTCGAAGGCGAGGGCTTCGACTTCGCTGAGATCCGCTACGAGAAGAAGCACCACAGCGACCTGCAAGGCGGCATCGCCCGGGTCACGATCGACAAGCCCGACAAGTACAACGTGATGACGATCGCAACCGTCGAGCAGATGTTCCGCGCCTTCTATGACGCAAGCCATGACACGTCCCTCGGCGCGATCGTCGTGGCGGGCGCCGGGCGCCACTTCGGTGTCGGTGGTGACGTCGATTGGGAACGTTGGGGCCTGCGTGAGGCCTTCTACCACCGCTACCCGCACAACAGGCTCATCCGGATGTCACGCAAGCCGGTGCTGGCGGCCGTGCAGGGCTACTGCCTGGGCGGCCACAACCACATGGCCTACTGCTGTGACTTCACCATCGCGGCCGACAACGCCAAGTTCGGCCAGGCCGGGCCAAAGGTGTCGAGCCCTGCCGACGGCTTCTTCGTGCCCTACCTCACCAAGGTGGTCGGCGCGAAGAAGGCACGGGAGATGTGGATGCTGTGCCGGCGCTACAGCGCGGACCAGGCCCTCGAGATGGGTCTGGTCAACAAGGTCGTCCCACTCGACGAGCTCGATGCGGCCGTCGACGAGTGGTGCGAGGAGCTTCTCGCTGTCAGCCCTGGTTGCCTCGAGATCCTCAAGGCCGCCTTCGATCTGGAGATGGATGGATATCCCGAGATGGGCGTCATCTCGAGCCGCATGTACCCCGATTGGTTCGACCTGCCCGAGGGCAAAGAGGGTGGCGCCGCGTTCGGCGAGAAGCGCACCCCCCGCTTCTGGGCCCTGCGCGAGCGCGAGGCGCAGATGCGTGCCGAGCTGATCGCCGACTACGAGACCGAGACCGGCGCCCAGAGGCCGTGAGGACGATCTGACCGCTGATGGCGCCCACGGTCCGCCATCAAGTCAGAACCCCAAGATGCCTGCAAGCAACACGCTCCGGGACTCCGGGGATGGGCTGGCGGCACGGTCAGGCCAATCAGAACGTCGGGGGTGAACCACCGGTCCCACCGGGGGGGTCGCAGATGACCGCTCGGCGGAGGCACTTGTCGATCTCGTTCTCGAGGCTGTCCTGATCCCAGGTGTTGACGAAGTCAGCGTGACCGGTGAGGAGCGAACCCGGAGAGAGGCTCAGCCCGTCGGTCGGGCCTGTGTAGGGGTAGTGGACGACGAAGGTGAGCTGTGGCATCGGCACGGGATGGGTCAGAGGGCAGCCGTCGGGACCGCTGTAGGCCACGTGTGACCTGTGGTCCTCGCTGTCGGCGCTCTTGTTGTCCCAGCAGTCCTGGAAGGTGACCCGCATCGTCAGATCAGAGTGCTCGGGGCAACTCGGGAGGTCGACTGAGACTCTCAGCGACCTGTCACAGGCCCAGGCCACGATCGCTGTCGGCTGGGGTGATGCAGCATGCCCGTCACCGGCGATCATCATGAGCCCCTTGGGATATGCCTTGACAGCCTTCGCGTCGACACCAGGTGCGACCCGGTAGTACGCGTCAGACGAAGCTGGTTCGATCCAGCGGCCGTCTCGCGCCAGGGCCGGTGCCCAATATGCCGCCGTATCGGTCTTCATCCGGCACGTCGTGAGCTTGGAGGCGGTCAACGAGTCGATCGTCGATGTGAAGTCTGTGGTGGTGTTGCCGAAGAAGTCATGATGGTGAGCGGCTCCCTGCTTGCCCGGGTAGACGATCGGGTCGTCGTTTGACGAGTGGCTGTGACGGCACTCGGTGGCGAACATGCCACGTGACGGGCGCAGGTCCTCGTTCGGCAAGCCACCGCTTGCGAGGGTCGCGAAGTGCGCTGGCATCGCCGAGCTGCCGCCGCCCAGATGACCAGCGTGCGGGTCAGCCGAGCCCGACGGCTCACCAGAGGGCCGACTCCTGACCAGGGCCGTCACGCCGCCGGCAACGAGGGCGACGAGGCTGACGACGGCAAGGATCCAAACGACCGGCGCTTGGCGGCGGCGACCAGCCCGCCCGGATCTGGCCATGGTCAGGATCCCTGTGGCTTGGTGGGCAGCTTGATGGAAGCCACGTCCACCTTCGGGGCAGGGTTCGCGGCTGGTCGTGGCGGGGCCGTGGCCGCGTCAGGCATGTTGGGTTGCTGGGGTGGGTCGGGGATGGTCGCCTCGTTGTATGGGATGGCGGGAGGCTTGTCCCCGAGGAAGACCGAGATCAGATCGAGGGCTCCTTCGGTCCAGCTGCCGGTGACCGGGCCACCACAGGGTGCCTTCTGCTCGATGTTCGCCGGTGCGGAGGTCTTGAACTTGTTGGCGCTGAAGCAGTTGCCGCCGCTGGGGTTGGCCTGGTCGAGAGATCCGGTCGCCAGATCAGCCAGTCCTGAGCCCGAGACGTCGTTGTCACGCACCGAGTTGTCCTTGGCCGGCCAGATGAGCGTGTCCGGGAGGTTCTCGGGCTTGTCGGGTTTGGGACCGGTCTGGTTGCAGGGGCCAGGGTCCTGGGTCGGGATCGCGCCCGAAGGCTTCTCCTCGGGGAAGGGGACCAGACCTATCCCGGTCGCCTTGTGGTCATAGACCAGGTTCCGCTCGACGGTGTCGCCGATGCCACCTGCCACGAGGATCCCGTTGCCTATCGCCATCTTCGCCGCGTCGATCGCCGGGGTCTTGTCGTTGTTGTTGTCATAGACGACGTTGCCTACGACTGTCGTGCGCCTCTGGGGGTAGCACAGCTCATATGAGCCCGTGTTGGGGACGATCCCAGCTCGGTTGCGTCGCCAGACCGAGTTGATCAGGTACACGTCACCACCGGAGTTCGTCCCCGAGTAGCCCAGGCCGTTCCACTCCGAGATCACGTCGCTGATGACGGTGTTGCACGGGTAGCACTGCCCGAGGTAGAAGCCAGCATCGGGACTGCCCGAGGCGTAGGAGTGCTCGAACAGGCCGTTGACCGAGCCGAAGCCGTAGATCCCGTAGTCGCCGTTGCGCACCGCTGTCAGGTACGAACCTCGGAACCCGTCCGCCCCGGTCCAGTAGAACGCGTTGAACTGGTAGTTGCGCGCTGTCAGGTTCTCGATGCTGACGCCGTTGGCGCCCGTCACCCGGATTCCGTTCTGCAACTTGAACTGGCCGTCGAGAATCGTCGTGTTGCGATCAAGCCCCCGGATGGTGAGGTTGTCGGTCTTGACATCCACTGCCTCGTTGTAGGTGCCGGGAGAGATCAACACCAGGTCACCTGGTTGGGCCGCGTCGACCGCGGCCGCGATGGTCTTGTGGTCAGCGGGCACCCTGAGAACCTTGTAGGTCGGCGCAGTGGTGGCGGAGGAGCCCTGACTGCCCCCTCCGTCGCTGGTGCATGACACCAGTGACAGCGCACCCAGGAGCGCTGCGACCGCGAAAGATGCGACGGTCCGCTTCCCCGATGAGGTGGACATGGCCAGCTCCCCTTCACTAGTCAGTGTGCTCAGGCCGCGTTGGCGCCAGTTGTGTCAGCGCACGACGATAGTGCCGACCATCCCTGCGTCGCGGTTGCCGTGAACCGAGCAGTAGAACTTGTACGTGCCAGGCTTGGCGAAGGTGACCGTGGCCTTGTCACCGGGGTGAAAGGCGTCGGTCTGGACAGGCGCAAAGGCGCCATCGTCAAAGGGCAGCACGTTGTGGTCGTTGCGGCCGTCGTTCTCGAAGGAGACCGTGCGCCCTGAGCTCACCACGGCTCCCTCGGGGTAGAACCGGTTGTCGAGCACCTGGATCGGCTTGTTCTCGGGGAGGACCTCGGTGACAACGGTCTTGGATGTTCGAGTCGGTGCTGTCGTCGTGGCACCCGCGCCCTCTGGGGGTGTCTCGCTCTTCGAACAGGCGACCGCACCGACCAGTGCCGCAGCAGCGACGGCTGGGAGCAGGCGGCGCAGGACCCCATGGAGGCTTGCGGCTGCGGGTGCGTCGCTACCGGTTCGTGCTGTGCTCATCTGATCTGGTCTCATCCTCACGGCTGGCGCCTCGAGCGAGTCTTCCCGCGAGGCACCCCTCATGCCAGTCACCATGGGCGGTGACGATACACGCGGTCGCTGTCTGTCACATATCGAAGGGCTTGGCCGACTCTGCGGCGGCGTTCAACCCGGCCAGATGGCCATAGGTGATGCCGAGCCCGATCGTGGCGCCCGGCCCCCAGTACGCCTGACCAGCCGGAGACGCGACACAGTTGCCTGCGCCATACAGCCCCGGGATGGGTTCCCCCTCACAGTCGAGCACCTGAGCGCGCGTGTTGATGACCGGGCCACCGTTGGTGTCGAGGGTGCCCGCGCACACGATGATGCAGTAGTAGGGGCCCTCGGTGGCAAGAGCAGCCATGGTCGGGTTCGGGGAGCCCTCACGGTTGGGCCCGTTCCAGGCGCGACCGATCGGGGCCTCACCGCGCCCGAAGTCAAGGTCCACGCCGGTGGCAGCGAATCCGTTGAAGCGCTCGACGGTGCCTGCCAGGTTCGGGCCGAACGAGGGGTCGAGGCGCAATCCCGCCGTATGGGGTGCGAAGCCCTCGAGCTGGGAATCGATCTTGGCGATCAGGTCGTCCCAGGTCTCGCCCTTGATCACGAAACCCGGGTCGGGCTCACCGGGTGCGGGCATGGGTTGGCGCATCCCGGCCATGCTGGTCGAGCTGGCAACCGCATCGTCATAGATCATGAACAGGACCAGGTTCGGGTACTCGCGGCGGGTCGGGTCGTAGACCGCGTGCACCTGGCTGCGGTCGTGATAGGGCATCTTCTCGTCGACGACCCTGCGACCGTACTTGTTGACGTGGATCATGCTGTCGCCCCACGGAAGCCAGACACTGGGAGGGGTCGGCGAGCGCAGGGCTGCCTCGAGCGGAACCTGCTTGAACCACGCGTTGCGCATGTTGCCGAGCTTCGCACCCGCCTGGATGCCGATGCGCACGAAGTCGCCCCGGGCCCCCAGGGTCGAGCATGTTCCGTACACGCGGCCGGGCAGGTAGCGCCGCACCAGCTCCTCGTCGTGCGCGTAGCCGCCCGAGGCGAAGATCACTGCCTTGTTCGCGCGGGCCAGCCGTGCCATGTGCTTGTAGCGCAACTCCAGGCCCACCACCTGACCTTCGTCGTTGCGCACCAGACCGGTCGCCTGGTGATCGAGCAGCACCTTCACGCCATGCCCGGCGGCACCCGCCTCGAGCTGCTCTACCATGCCCGGGGATCCCGGCCGTGGGAACAGGTGCCGTCCAGTGGGGAGCTTGTCCTCTTCGAGCTCGGCGCCGTAGTCGGGGAAGCCCGCGAGAAGGTTGCCCGAGGGCATCTGCATCGGGTTGTCGACATCGGGCGCCCTGGTGTCGGCCATGAGGTCGAACACACCAGCTTCAGTCAGGTAGTCGATCGCCCTGAACCCGTTGTCGTAGAAGGCCGCGATGAGATCGTATGAGTCCTCGGGCAACCCCAAGGTGGGATGGTCCTTGAAGTAGTGCTGGGGATACGCGAGGCGACACATGTACCGGAGGCAGTCATCGCGGGGGTCCTCCTTGCCCTGGTTGCGCAGGGAATGGTTGTTCGGGATCCAAGCCGTGCCCCCTGATGCTCCGGTCGTGCCGCCGATGTGATCGTTGCGCTCGAAGACGACCACCGACGCCCCCTCGACCGCTGCTGTTATCGCAGCTGAGAACCCTGCTCCGCCGGTGCCCACCACCATCACGTCCGCTTCGAAGTCAAAGAGGTCATCAGCCATGGTGCTCTCCCAATCGTCTCGCCAGCTCCGAAACCGTGAAGGTTAGATCACATCGGACTGCTTGGTGATTTTCTACTACTGCTTGGTTAGTACATTGCCCGGGAGCCGGTTCCGGGAACGTTCACCGATCGGGCCGGGTGAAGGTGGCGACCTCGTCGGGGCCGTAACCGAGCTCTGCGAGCACCTCGGCGGTGTGCTGTCCATGCAGCGGGGGCGGGAGCTTCACTGAACCGGGTGTGCCGCCGAAGTGGATGGGTACTCCGGTGACGTCGAGCGGCCCGAGCTTGGCGTGGGTCGTCGTGACGATCATGTCGTTGTGTCGTACCTGGGGATCTTGGACCACCTGAGCCACACCGTGGATCGGCGCGGTCAACACGTCGGCGGCAACGAGCCGTTCTATGAGCTCGGCCGAATCGAAGCAGCGGCATCGCCGGTCGATCACCTCGTCCAACTCGTCCTGGTTGGCCAGCCTGGCCGGGATGTCGGCAAAGCGAGGGTCGTTAACCCAGTCGACGTCGAGCGCATCGCAGAGCTTCTCGAAGAACCGCTGTGACGGGCACGTTATGACGACCTGCTTGCCATCGGCAGTGCCGTACACGCCCGAGGGCGCGAAGTAGAGGCTGCGGTTTCCGGTACGGGGAGTCTCTTCACCAGTGACCAGGTAGCTGCCCAGGCCAGCGGCTTGGGCATGGATGAGCGCGTCGAGCAACGAGATGTCGATGCGTTGACCCTGTCCTGTCCTTGATCGGGAATGGACCGCGGCGAGCGCTGCTGCCACGACCAGAACTGACGTGAGGGTGTCGATCAGCGGGATGGTGACTCGGACCGGTGGGCGGTCAGGCTCACCGGTGAGGGCGAGCAGGCCTCCGTAAGCCTGGATCAAGAAGTCGATCCCCGGCCGGCCCGCGTACGGGCCGTCAGTGCCGAAGGCCGTGACCCCGATCCAGATGATGCCGGGACAGTGGGCACTGACGCTGGCGTGGTCGAGTCCCAGACGCGACAGGGCAGGTTCGCGGACGTTGGTGATCACGATGTCTGCCGACGCCGCCAGGCGAGCGAAGGCTTCCCGGGCATCGCTGCGCTCCAGGTCCAGCACGATCGAGCGCTTCGAACGGTTGAGGCTCAAGAAGGCTGAGTGCTCACCGTCGCGTGCCGGCCCGAGATGGCGGCTGTCATCCCCGCGGGTGGACTCGACCTTGATCACATCGGCCCCGAGGTCACCCATCAACGTCGCGGCATAGGGGCCAGCCATCATCGTCGAGACCTCTATCACGCGCAGATCGCTCAGCGGCCCCTGACCGCGGATCCCATCTGGGGCACCGCTGTTCACGGGATGGCGCCCTTGGCCTTGAGCTCGCCGATGGCGTCCCACGAGTACCCGAAGGCATCTGCGAGCATCAGCTCGGTGTCCTGGCCAAGCTCTGGGCCGAGCGCATCGACACGCCCCGGGGTCCTTGAGAGCGTGATGGGCAGGCCACGCAGCTCGACCTCGCGCTTGGCCTCGGGGCAATGGGTCTTCACGATGTAGTCGTTGGCCCATGCCTGCTGGTCATCCGCGAGGTCGCGGTACGCGTTGATCGGGGCAGCCGCGAGACCTGCCGAGCCGAACAGGTCGATCCATTCGCTTGCGACGCGCAGGGGCAGGACCTCGTCCACAAGGCTGACCAGATCGGCGCTGTTGGCCTCGCGGGCCCGGGGGTCACCGAACCGCTCGTCAGCAACAAGGTCGGCTCGACCCATGACCTCACAGAGCTTGGACCAGCTCGCGTCGGTGTTCTCGGCACAGAGGAACACCCACCTGTCCTTGGCGGGATAGCGGTTCCACAGCGGGTTGCGAGGACGCTCCCGCGACTGCTGGTCGGCGTAGAGGTCCTTGCGCGTGGTGAGGAACCGCTGGAGGGTCGGTGCCGCGAGGAACAGTTGCGAACCCAACAGCGACGCGTCGACGTGCTGGCCCCTGCCGGTGGCTCTGCGCCGGTGCAGCGCAACCATGATCCCGAAGGCTGACATCAGGCCCCCGAACGCATCACCGGCACCGAGCCCCAGGTAGATGGGCGGCTGACCAGGCTCACCCAACCGACACATGATGCCCGTGAGGGCCTGGACCGTCATGTCAAAGGCGGGCTTGTTCGAGCCTCGGTGCCCGTACCCGCTGTTGGTTGCGAAGATGAGCCTGGGGTTCACCTCCGAGAGGGTCTTGTGGTCCAGACCCAGCGGCTCGAGGTTGGCCATCGACTGGTTCCACACGAAGACGTCGGACTTGGCAACCAGGTCATGCATCAACTCTCGCCCCCCGTCGGACTTCAAGTCGATGGCCATGCTCTTCTTGTTCCGGTTGACGACCAGGAAGTACTGGTTCCATTCGGCCACCGGAACAGCGTTGATGCTGCGGACCCCGCGCGCCGGATCGCCGTATTCGGGGCGTTCGATGTGGATCACCTCGGCGCCGAAGTCTGCGAGGTGCTGCGAGCAGACCGGGCCCTGGAACCACACCGTGAGGTCCAGCACGCGAACCCCTTCGAGTGCTCTCGCTGCGCTCGCGGCAGCCGCGGTGGGCTCGCGGGATGGGGACTCGACGCTCTGTCCATCGGGTGGCACGCGCGGCTCTGCCCTGGTGCAGCCGATCTTGTTGCCGACCTCGAGCTGGGCGATGTCAGAATCGGCCATCCCGAGCATCTCCCCGAGGATCTCAGCAGAGTGCTGACCGATGCCAGGGGCCATCCGGTGCAGTCGCGCCGGTGTCTCGCTCATGTGGATCGGGAACCCGAGGCTCTGGTAGGGCCCGTAGCTCGGATGATCGAGGTTCAAGATGTAACGGTTCATGAACGCCTGCGCGTACCCGGCCGCGTAGTCGTACTTCTCGATGACATCCGCGGACAGCTGAGCCTCGTCGAACCTCGCTCGCCAGTACGAGCCGGGCTTCTTGGAGAACAGCTCGTCGAGCAGGTGCATCATCTCGATACGACCCTCACCACAGCGCTTGTCGTGGGTGTCAAAGCGCGGGTCATCGACATCGAGTCCCATCACAGCCGAGAACGACGGCCACCATCGGTCGGTGTCGGGCATGGTCAGGGTGATCCAACGGCCGTCAGAGGTGGGGTATGCGAGACCCGCACCGCTCATCGGGTTGCCAGCGTCAAGGCGAGAGATCGGTTCAGAGAGCCGATCGTCTCGCATCGCCAGATAGGCGTCGACGTTGAGCGCCGCTCCGTACATGTTCCCGCCCAGCAGCGACGCGTCGACTGCTTGGCCCTCTCCGCTCTCGTCGCGGTGGTGAAGCGCGACCAGGGCTCCCAGGGCCAGCATCACCGAGGTGTACATCTGGCCAGAGCCTGTGTAGACCGGCGGTTCGCCGGGTTGCGGCAACGTGGGCATCACCCCGGTGCGGGCGGCGGCCAGCTCGTCGAGCTGGGGCAGGTCTCTGTCAGGCCCCCTGGGCCCGAACCCCGAGCCCCGCACATGCACGATTCCCGGGTTCGACTCGCAGAGCTTCTCATATGACAACCCCCGTGCATCGAGGTCACCTGCGGCGAGGTCGGTCAAGAAGACGTCGGCCTGTTCGAGGAGCTGAGCGAAGATGCCCGCACAGGCTGGGTCGCCGAGGTCCAGTCCGATGCTGCGCTTGTTGCGCTGGATCAGCTCCGAATCGCCATCGAAGCTCTCCCTGGGATGGTTGCCATCGCGATCAGGGTTGCTCGGCGGCGCGGAGAGGTCCTCGACGCGGATGACGTCGGCACCGAAGTCACCCAGCAGGGCAGCACCCAACGACGACCACGTCTCGGTGGTCAGCTCGACAACGACCACATCTTCGAGGGCACCGCTCATGACTTCACGATCCTCGGTCCACCCGAGTCACAGCGAGCGAAGGGTTGGCTTGGGACACTCATGGTTGGCCCTCCCATTGAGCAGTTGGCTCGTCGCGGTATGCACAGGAGCTCGCGGCGGGACGAATACTACCTGTTGGTTAGTAATCCCGAAAGGTAGTAGCATAAACTCGACAATCGGTTAGGGGCGGCCTTCCCGGGGCCTCCGCGCAGAGCCAGCAGTCCCGACACTTGCAGATCCCAAGAGGTTCATCGCTTGGGAGCTCCCCGTCCACAGCGGCGACCCAGGTCCATCAGGTGAGGCAGATGACACAGACAACCGATCAGGGGGTCCTCCGCGAGCTAGCTGACAAGGAGGCCATCCGCGACCTTGCCCGCTACTACGCGCACTTCGTGTGGCAACGAGATGTGCCCGCCATCGCCGAGCTGTTCACCGAGGACGCGCAGGTCGACACGCCCGAGCTGCCCACCATCTCGGGCCGCCAGGCGATCCTTGAGTCCTACCAGAAGATGCTGGGCACCGATGAGTTCCATCCTTTCGTTCACAACCACGTCGTCGAGCTCGACGGAGACGTGGCAACTGGTACGTGCTACCTCGACTTGCGAGCCACCATCGACGGCAAGGAGCTGATCAGCTCGGGTGTCTACGACGACCGCTACGAACGGGTGGACGGGACTTGGAAGTTCGCGTATCGCAAGGTCACGATGTTCACGTTAGCGTCCCTTCGCAAGCAGTCCAGTGGGCAGCCGCCCCGTTCATGAGGAACGCATCCTCACCACGACGAGCACCGGGAGGCCAGAGATGGCACGACTAGCGGTTGGATCCCGCCTTCGCAGCGCGGTCTGCTCGACCGAGGTCATGGTGGTTGCCGCACCAGACCGCGATCTCGAGGTGACCTGCGGTGGTTCGTCCATGATCGGCATGGACGACGATCTCCCGGAAGGTCTGATGATCTCGGCAGAGGCGAGTGGGGGAACTGCGATCGGCAAGCGCTACACGAACGACGCGCAGGACATCG
>JAHFUU010000322.1 GCA_023264915.1 Microthrixaceae bacterium
CCGGATCGACCAGCAGTGCCAGGTCGGTCTGCTCGCGCACGAATTACTCGTTGACCAGACCCTCGTCCACGACGACCTTGCACATCGCAAGTGCCAGCGCTGCATCGGTGCCGGGCTTGACCGGCAGGTGCAGATCTGAATGGGTGGCCGAAGGGCCGATGTCGGGCGCCACGTTGACGACCTCACATCCCCGGTAACGGGCCTCGGCGATGAAGTGGTAGTGGGGGATGCGGTTGTAGACCGGGTTGCCGAACCAGATCAGGAAGACCTCTGAGTGGAACCAGTCGTCGATGCTGCTGACGGGATCGAAGGTCCCCCATGTGAGGTAGTGACCCGCAGCGAAGTCGTTCATCTCCGCGTTCAGGTCGAACGTGAGCCCGCCGAGTATGCCCATGAACTTGGCCCGGCCGACGATTGCGAGTGTCCCCAGGTTGCACCCGGAGGGGGCGATGATCGATTCGGGGCCGACCTCTTCGAGAGCGTCGAGGATCGCGTCGGCCACATCGGTGGTGGCCTCGTCCCAGCTGATCCGTTCCCAGCGGCCCTCGCCCCGCTCACCCACGCGCCGCATCGGGTAGATGACGCGCTGGTCCGGCTGGAGCTGGCGAGTCCACGCGGCTCCCTTCTGGCACCCCATCGGGTTCATGTCGGGGACGCCGGTCTGGACCGTGTCGAACGCGGCCGCCTGCTCTTCGCGGACCACCTTCCCGTCACGGGTGTAGACCCGCAACGGGCAGTTGCCCGGGTAGCAGTCGATGCAGTGCGAGGCCCAGGAGACATCGTCCCAGCGCCACATGTCGTGGTATCGCTGGTCCACGCCAGGATCGCCGTCAGTGCCCGCTGAGCGAGTGGTGGTCTGGGTTGGTTCAGTTGCCACAGCCTGCCTCCTGGCTCATGAGTTCCACTGGATGTCGACCGGGTCGCGGGTGAAGTCGGGGAACAGCTCCTGCCACCCGTACACGATGAGCATGTCCATCAGCTCTGAGCTCTCGCCCGAGCGCGTCCTTTGCATCTCGTCCACGAGCGTGGCCAGGGCCTGGTGCACGCCCTTTCCGAACTGCGCCTCGAGTTGCTCGGCGGGTATCCGAAGGGAGAACTCGTCAAGGCTGCCGTCCTCGGCGTAAGGGGCCGGGCCCAACGGAGGTATGTAGTACACGTTGGGGAGGGTCTCGTACTCGGGGTGCAGTGGCAGTGCCACCTTCCACTGGTTGACCAGCTTGTGGATCGGACCGTCAGGGTCGTCGAGGTAGCCGACGAAGACGAGCCGGCCGGGGCACATCCGTGCGCATGCCGGAGCCACGCCCTGCTCGAGCCGCGGCAGGCAGCCGATGCAGTGCTGGGAGACCTTCCGCTCGTAGTTGAAGTAGATCTTCTTGTAGGGGCAGGCCTCGGCACAGTACCTGTAGCCCCGGCAGCGACCCTCGTCACGCACGACTACTCCGTCAGAGCGGCGCTTCGCCATGGCCCCTTTCGGGCAGGCCTCGACGCACGCAGGGTGCGTGCAGAAGTTGCAGAGTCGTGGCAGGTAGTAGAAGAACGAGTTGGGATAGGCACCCCCTCCCTGATCCTCGTCCCAGTTCGGACCCCACGTCGGGGTCTCGCCGACGACGCGCAGCGGGTTGTGGTCGGGGTTGCCTCCATAGAAGATCTCGTCCTGGTTGTACTTCCAACCTCCGCCGAAATCGCTGCGAGCGGGAGCAACGCCCTTTACCGGCTTGCCGTCGCGGAAACCCCCGCCCATCTGCTCATAGCCCTTGGGTGTTCCGGCTCCGGGCATCGTGTTGACGCTGCACCACCACTGGTAGTCCGCACCCTCGTCGCTGCCCCAAAGGGTCTTGCATGCCACCGAGCACGTCTGGCACCCGATGCACTTGTTCAAGTCGAGCACCATCGCGATCTGGCGGCCAGCGTCCGCGCTGGGCCCGGTGCTGGTGTCGGTGGTTGTCATGACCCCTCCCCGTTGCGTTCGAGCTCGAGCCAGCTCGGCGATGCAGCCTTGAACCCGCCACGCTCCCCCGCCGACCCTTCCCAGACCGCAAAGCCAGCCTTGGTCGCACCAGAGGGCGCGACGTCGACACGATCAGCCGCTGTGCTCGCAGCGCCTCGCTTCAGCACCACGGTCCACCGGCCGTCGTCATAGCTCGACCGAGCGGCGAGGGGGCCGCCCGAGGTGGTCTCGCCCACTTCGACGGGCTCGATCACGTCGACGGTTCCGAGCCCGACGGCGACCAGCTCCTGGGACTGCGCATCGAGGTCGGGCCGCCAGTACCAGACCGACACCGGCTGGTCGGTGCTGCCCATCGATTCGATCGGCGCATCGCCAGCTAGCGGGAACATGACCGCCGCGGCGTCGGGGAACCTGTTGTCCTTGTGAGCGCGGTCCTCTTCCTGGTCAGCCCAGGACATCCAGACCAGGATCTGGCCGTCGCTCTCGGCCACCTTCACAGTCACCTCGCGGACCTTGCCGAAGGCGTGCCCGGCATAGGCACCGCGGATGTAACGGGAGGGCTGGACCTCGATGGACACCGGATCGAGCACGACGGATTCGGCTTCGATCGCAGACCAGCCCGTCGCTATCGGGTCGAACAGAGCTTCTGCACCCACCTCGGAACGGTTGACCCTCATGTCGGTCCTCCAACGCAAGCCACGGCGAGCCCCTTTGCCAAGGTGTCGATCCCGGTGTTTGCCACACCCTAAGACTTACGCTGTAACCCCGCCAATCCGCGCTGCGCCACCTGCCCACGATCGAGCCACGCCACGGCTACCACGTCGATTCGGGCCCTGACTCTTGCGCCGGTCAGCGCAGGTCACGCTTTGCTTGCAGGTACATCGCAACCCGCGTGCCGGCGCCCGGGTCTGTGTGCACATCCACCGCTCCACGGGAATGGCGCACGAAGGACAGGACACGGGCCAGTCCCAGCCCGGCGCCACGCCCGACACCCTTGGTGGAGAAGAACGGCTCGAAGGCTCTCTCGCGGACCTCGGGCGTCATGCCGATGCCGTCATCGCAGACCTCGACCTGCACGTAGTCCCCGGGCGAGACCCCCAGCCCGACTGCAGCCTCTCCTTCGATGCGTGCGTTCGCGGTGCAGATCGTGAGGTTCCCGCCGTCTGGCATGGCGTGGCTGGCATTCACGGCCAGGTTCACCACGGCTGACTCGAGCTCTGTCGGATCTGCCCTCACGGGCCACGCGCCTGGATCGAGCTCGAGCCTGACCTGGATGCTGTCGGGCATGGACTGCGCGATCAGGCGGTGCGCGGCTGTCACGCAAGCGTTCGTGTCGATCTCGACCAGCTGGCGTGGCCGGCCGCCGTTCAGCTCCATGAGCTGCGCGCCGAGGCGCGCGCCGCGCCTGGCCGACTCGATGATCTGATCGGCCAGGGTCCGCTGCTCTGGCTCGTCAAGGCCCTCTCGCAAGAGCTGGGCGTTGTTGAGGATGAGGTTCAAGAAGTTGTTGAAGTCATGGGCGACGCCGGCTGCCATCTCGCTGAGGTGCTCGAGGTGGCGCGCACGCTCAGCTCGCTCGGCCAATGCGGCACGCTCGTCCTCGGCCTCGAGCTGCTGGGTCAGATCACGGGACATGGCGGCGAATCCAGTGATCTCTCCACCAGCACCCGTGATGGGCGACAGCGAAAGCCAGACGTCGACCTCGCTGCCGTCCTTGCGCGACCGCTTGGTCCGCGGGATCTGGCACCGCTTCCCCTGTGCCAGCTGTGCGATGGCCTCGTTTCGCTCGCCCAGCCGATCCTCAGGTATCAACACGTCTGTGAGCTGACCCCTCATCTCCTCCTCGGTCCATCCGAACAGGACCTCGGCAGCCTGGTTCCAGGTCTCGACCCGGAGATCGGTGCCGACCGCGAAGATCGCGTCCGCGGATCCCTCGACGATGGCAGCGAGCTGAGCGATGCGCCTGACTCGAGCCAGCTCCTCTGTCACATCGACGCTGATGCACCCGACGCCGGCTGGATCACCAGATGGCGTGGACACCGGGAACCGCGCGACGCGCAGCGTGTGCTCCTGGCCGTCGGGCAACGTGACGTGGCTCGTGGTCTCGATCGGTTCCCACCGCTCGAGCACCGCCTCGGCATCGCTGCGAGCCTGGGCCGCCTGCTCAGAGGTCAGGAGATCCTCATAGGTGCTGCCCAGGTAGGCCCGTGCGGTCAGGCAGGTGATTGCCAGCGATGCCCGGTTGGCGAGGATCGCTGCTCCGTCAAGGTCGGCGACAGTGACAGGCACAGGAAGGTTGTCGATCACCGTCTGGAGGAGGGTCTGTGACTGGCGCAGGTG
>JAHFUU010000019.1 GCA_023264915.1 Microthrixaceae bacterium
AGCTTCACAGGTCGCCAGCTCGGGTCAAGATGCCACAACGGGGACCTTCACCCCGGGGCCAGGCATGTGCCTCGTGAGCGAGGACCTGACCAGGTTGCTCGAAGCGACGGCTGGCCAGTGCTCAGAAGTGGGCTGGCTTGCCCAGCGCGGGCGCGTGCCCCTCGGCTACCTCGGCGACCAGGCAAAGACAGCCAAGACCTTCCCGGTCATCAAGGGCGATCGGTTCGCAGTTCCAGGTGACCGCGCGAGCTACACGGCCGAAGGGCTGCTCGACCTGTTGGGTCGCGATTCGATGACCATCAACTCCGGCGGCGAGAAGATCTTCGCGGAGGAGGTCGAGGCGGCGCTGGCGCACCACCCTGCGGTGTATGACGTCGTCGTGGCTGGCCGCCCGAGCCCCCGCTGGGGGAGCGAGGTGGTCGCCATCGTCCAGCTGCGACCGGGGATGGACGCATCGATCGCTGACCTGTTGGACGAATGCGAGAGGCACATAGCTCGGTACAAGATCCCGAAGGCCGTCATCTTCGTGGACGACGTGAAGCGGAGCCCGTCGGGCAAGGCTGACTACCGCTGGGCCCGCGAGACCGCAGCGCTCGGAGTCGGCTCCCCGCCATAGCCGTCTCTGTCGGGCATCAGCTGGGGCGATCCCAGGGCGAGGACTCCGGTTGTGAGCTCGAGCCGCGCAGGGGGGGTGTCGGGGGAGGTGCGCTCGGCCAACCGGTCGGTCCGACTGCACCGGGTGCCGAGGGTGCCTGACGGCCGGCTGGGATGTCACCCGGGCCGGCTGGGACGTCACCGGGGCCGGCTGGGATGTGAGCCGGGCCCGCCGCGCTCGCCGGCCACCGGGGACCAGATCGTTGCGGGCCGTAGGCCTCGGAGCGGCCTGTGGCGACTGCCAGGGCCTGATCGCGGTACCCCGCGTAGTCAAGCAGCTGTGCCAGCAGCTGCCTCGCCTCCGCGCCCGGGGCACCCATCGCAGCCAGCTCGTGGGCCAGCTCGCCGGTTGCCCCTGCCTGGCCAGCTGCCACCGCAGCGAGCGACTTGGCCGGACCGGCAGGCTCATGGACGAAGGACCACGCGAGCAGCGTCACGCCCTCGTCGTGCCGGCCCGATGCCAGCGCGATCGCTCCGAACAGGGACTGGCTGGGCTGCCTCGACGAACCCATGGCCTCGGCCTGGTGCTGCGCGCCGGCGATGTCCCCCCCGAAGAGTCGGGCCCACGCAAGCAGCTCGTTGCCCCATCGCTGCTCGCTCAGATCGCCGGCAACGAGGATCCCTTGATGTGCCAGGTGCTCAGCGAGGTGCGGCTGCCCACCCAGCAGGGCTCTGTGCGCCTCGACGAGAGGCTCGCTCGAGGCGTGCGACCCGGCAGACCGGTCGGTGCTCAGCTCCCTGATGTTCATGAGGCCAAGCATCCCCACGAACACCAGCAAGAAGATCCAACCGACCGACAGCGCCCACACACCGAGGCCCACGAGCACGACGAGGGAGATCACGCTGGCTATGCGGCGCCCGCGGCCGGCGAAGGCGAGATCGAGCAGAGAGGCCGCCACCACACCCCCATCGAGGGGAAGCACGGGCACGAGGTTGAGGACCGACCAGACGAGGTTCACGAACACGACCTGGTCCAGGATCACATGAGAGCCCAAGCCGGGGCTGCCGGTGAGGATGAGCGCCGGGACACCCACGACCAACAGGGGCGGGAGCGGTCCGGCGAGAGAGATCACGACGTTGCGCAACGGGGTGACCTCGCCGCTCGCGCTGGTCAACCCGCCCATCCCGTAAAGGGTGATCGACGGCTTCATCCCGTATGCCTTGAAGGCGAGAGCGTGGCCGAGCTCGTGCACCAGCACCGACAGCGCAGCGATCGTCGCGAAGCTCAACACGTACTGGCCCCCGAAGGGCGCATACATCGAGAAACCGAAGAGCAGGAGGATCATCACGAAGAACGGGTCGACCCTCACGGGAATGCCGAAGAGCCCGAACTTCGGCGCAGAAGACATGCCTCAAGCCTACGGCGTGTGATGCACCCAGCGTCCTCACCTATCCTGCGGCGGTGAGCATCGACAGTGAGCGCCTGCCCCAGGGCGAAGAGAAGGTGCGCGCCGTTCGGTCGATGTTCGACACGATCGCTCCCCGGTATGACCTGGTCAACCGGATCATGACGTTCCGGATGGATGTGGGCTGGCGCAAGCGAAGCGTCCGCAGCCTCGGGCTGCGGTCAGGGTCCCGCGTCCTGGACCTGGCTTGTGGCACCGGTGACCTGTGCCGCGAGCTGGCAGCTGCCGGGACCTTGCCGGTCGGCGTCGATCTCTCCTTTGGAATGCTGTCAGCGGCACGCACTGGCGCTCCCCTGGTGCAGGCCGATGCCACCTGCCTCCCGGTGCCCGATCGCACCCTCGACGGTGCGACATGTGGATTCGCTCTGCGCAACCTCGTTTCGCTCACCCCGTTCTTCGGAGAGCTCGCGAGGGTCCTCAGGCCCGGGGGACGGATCGCACTGCTCGAGGTGGCCGAACCACCCAACCCGGTCCTGCGCTGGGGGCACTCCTTCTACTTCGGGAGGGTCGTGCCGCTCATCGGAGGATGGCTCTCTGATCCGGCTGCCTACAGGTACCTTCCGAGGTCGGTGTCATACCTCCCACCGGTCCCGGACATGCTGCATGCGCTGGAAGGCGCCGGCTTCGTCACGGTCGAACGGCAGCTCCTGTCCTTTGGGATAGCCCAGCTCGTGACGGCCACGAGAGCCACAGATGCCTGAGGAGCTGCGCCGCGACGTGCGCGACCTTGCAGTCAGGACAGCCAGGCTCGACCACGACCCCGATCCGATCGCGGTCGCGGGCCACGATGGCGTGTTCTTCGGCCGTCGTGGGCGTTCGCTGGCTGGGAGGGGGGTGGCAGGACGGATAGCACTCACCGGGGCGGCGCGCGTGCCGGGCTCTGCTTGCAGGATCGTCGAGGATGCCCTCGGCTCCATGCCGGTGCAGGACGAGGTCGGCCTCCCGGGGTGCGGGCCTGTCGCGTTCGGAGCGCTGCCATTTGACCCCAGCGCCGACACGGAGCTGGTCATCCCCGAGATCCTCGTCGGCCGCTCCGAGGACGGCACCCGCTGGGTCAGCACCACCGGCCCGGCCTCAGACGAAGGCTGCCATGACCGGATGGTCGACGAGCTCCTGTCGGTGTGCGCGGACGTTTCGGTGCCGGCTGCACCGATCGCGGTCGATCTCTCCGTCCGCTCATGCCGTGACTCACAGGATTGGTGCAGGTCCGTAGCTGACGCTCGAGACGATCTGCGAGCCGGCCTCGCCGACAAGGTGGTTCTGGCGCGAGAGGTCCTCGTCACGACCAGCTCGGAGATCTCGGCCATGCAGACCCTTGACCGTCTGCGGTCCTCTTACCCGGGGTGCATCCTCTACTCCCTTCTCGGTTTCGTCGGGGCAAGCCCAGAGCTCCTGGTGGCCCGCTCAGGTGGCATCGTGCGATCCCATCCAATGGCAGGCAGCACCCCACGCAGCGCAGACCCCTCGGTCGACGCGCGCCTGGCCGCCGCCCTCCTGGCCTCGACAAAGGACCGCGAGGAGCACCGGATCACCATCGACATGGTGCATGACACCTTGCTCCCGTGGTGCTCGTACCTGGACGAGGAGGCCGACCCTTCGGTGGTGGCGGTGGCCAACGTCCAGCACCTTGCAACGATGGTCGAGGGTCGCCTGTCATCCCCACCGGCTTCGGTCATCGAACTGATGACGGCCCTGCACCCGACGCCAGCCGTGTGTGGGTTCCCCCGCGAGGCGGCACTGGATCTGATCCGGCGGCACGAGCACCTCGACCGTGGCCGATATGGCGGACCGGTCGGATGGGTCGACGCAGCCGGAAACGGCGAGTGGGCGGTGGGCATCCGCTGTGCCGAGATCGCCGGAAGCACCGCTCGTCTCTTCGCAGGCGTCGGCGTCGTGGCCGACTCCGATCCGCTCACCGAGCTGGCTGAGACCCAGACCAAGCTGCTCGCCATGCTCTCGGCGATCATCCGGCCCTGAACCGAGCGCTCGTGCCCCGGTTGTTCGCCCCGCGGCAGCCGTTCAGATGCTCGAGCCCAACTCGATGCCCTCGATCGCTGCGGCGACGGCCTCACTCAGGTCTCGGTGCAGCAACGCGTTGAGAGGCCGGTTCGTGCCAGCCACAACCATCTGGGCACCGCCGGCCTGAAGGGACGAACGCACGAGCTGGCCAACCTCACCCTGACGGTGAGCCACCGTGCAGACGATTCCGTGCGCGGCAGCGAGCCGGGCGATGTCTGCCCGGTGCGGCGCAGCGAAGAGCCTCTCGAAACGTGACCGGTCCATGGCGCCAGCCTGTGGCAAGAGCTCGAAGATCCCCCCACCGTCGTTGTCGATGACGACTATCGACATGTTCACGTCACGCCCGGCAAGACCCAGCATCGCGTTCGTGTCATGCAACGCGGCGACATCGCCGACGAGCACCGCCGTGGGTGCACCGGTGGCAAGGGCAACCCCCACCGCTGTCGAGACGACACCGTCTATCCCGTTCGCCCCGCGGTTCGCGAACACCCGCAGACCCTCCCTCGGGGCGGCGAACCACTCGACGTCACGTACCGGCATCGACGAGGACACGATCAGGTTGCCACCCGCGGGCACTGCGGCGACGACGTCACGGGCTATGGCCGGTTCGGTCGGGTCGTCGGTCCTGCACAAGACATCCCGGATGACCGCCGCGGCTTCTGCGTCGGCGTGAACCCACGACTCGTACCATCCCCTCGGTGCCTCGACACCGGACATCTTGCGCAGCGCGGTGGTCATCGCCTCGCACAGCGCGGACGGTTCGACCCTGAGAAGTGAGCCCAGACTGCGATCAGGGTCGAAGACCGCGCCGTCACGCTCAGCACCGACCTGCCAGCAGTCGATGCCCGCCAACCACTCCGTGAGCGCCCTGGAAGCCGGCAGCGAGCCGAGCCTCAGGACCACGTCAGGCACGAGAGCACCAGCGAGCTGGCCACAGCGCAGCAGTGAGTCGAAGTGGCTGATCGTCGCCTCGCGGGGCAGCCGGCAA
Organism: Microthrixaceae bacterium; assembly: GCA_023264915.1. Lineage (GTDB taxonomy): Bacteria > Actinomycetota > Acidimicrobiia > Acidimicrobiales > Acidimicrobilacustridaceae > JACPNV01. Next base: position 5,068 of record JAHFUU010000019.1, read on the forward strand.
CCGCTGCGGGGGTCTGCCAGCACCGGCCACCGGAGCTGTGAGGCAAGGGCGTGCACCGCTTCGGGCCACTCGATGGGTGCACCGACCACCAGCGCTCCACGCCGGCCCGCGACCGCGTCGGCCAGTGAGGTGACGTCGAGGTCCGCGGCATCACAGACCGGGTGGGGCTGGCCATGCCATGGGCGCCCCGCGGAGCGTCCCGCAGGCAACGGGCCCGGTGAGCCGAGCAACGGCTCGCGAAAGGCGAGGTTGGCATGAACCGGACCCGGCCCATGTGGGGCGTTGGTCGTCTCGAGAACGGCGCGAGCACCGATCGAGCGCCAGTGGGCAGATCCCGCCTCGCCCGCGACACCGGGATCGACGAACCATCGCACCGCGGAGCCGAACAGATGGACCTGGTCGATGGTCTGGGGGGCACCTACGTCGTGCAGCTCAGGAGGCCGGTCTGCGGTCACCACGAGCAGCGGCACCTTCGCGTGGTGTGCCTCGATGACCGCGGGATGCAGCTCGACAGCGGCCGTTCCGCTCGTGGTGCACACGACCGCCGGGACACCAGCCGCAAGGCCGATCCCGAGCGCGAGGAACCCGCCCGAACGCTCGTCGTGGTGCACGTGGACGCGGATCTCGTCGCGGTCATCGAGTGCAAGCGCCATCGGTGTCGACCGCGAGCCCGGACAAACGACCGCATCAGTGACGCCTGCCCGCACCCACTCGTCCACGAGCGTGGCGCAGAACGTCGCCGCTGAGGTGATCTCGTGCATGGGACCGCCATCGTAGAACGACACCGGGCCCGGACCTGGCCCTGCGTTCTGCCGGGCACTCGGCCCGGCGGGACATGTCGTCGCCTCTGTCGTCGGTGGCCGCTGCCTGCCCTCTCGTCCCGGTCCACCAACAACGCGTCCCTACCGGCCCGATGGCTCGCGCTGCCGGGTCGAACGCGCCCTTCCCTCTATCCTTGCCGCGGTGGCAACAGACAGCGGCCCTGGCCTCTACGCGGTGACCCGAGGCAGCGGCCCCCGAATCGTGCTCGTGCACGGGTTCACCCAGAACCACCGGTGCTGGGGTCCGGTCGCAGACGATCTCGCCCGCGACCACGAGATGGTTCTCGTGGACGCCCCAGGCCATGGTCGCTCCGCCGGGGTCGAGGCAGACCTTCGGACAGGCGCCGACCTGATCGCAGAGGTCGGTGGGCAGGGTACCTACCTGGGCTACTCGATGGGGGCGAGGTTCTGCCTCCAGCTCGCACTGGATCACCCCGATCTCGTCACGCGCCTAGTCGTGGTGGGAGCGAGCCCAGGCATCGCCGACGAGGACTCGCGCTCACAGCGCCGTGAGCGTGACGGCGCGCTGGCCGACCGCATGGCTGAGCTCGGGCTGCCTGCATTCATCGACGAGTGGCTGGCCCAGCCGCTGTTCGCAGGTCTCGACGCGGCTCGCGGCCTTGTGAGGGATCGTCTCGACAACACCGTCGAGGGCCTTCAGTCGAGCCTCCGCCTGGCCGGCACGGGCTCCCAGCCGTCACTGTGGCCGAGACTGGAAGAGCTCGCGATGCCTGTCCTGGTGGTCACCGGGGCGTCGGATCACAAGTTCTGCGCCATCGCAGACGAGATGGTGCCTGCGATCGGACCCAACGCGCGACACCTCGTCGTCCCAACGGCTGGGCATGCCGCGCACCTCGAGAACCGCGATGCCTTCTTGAGCTTGCTGCGTGCCTGGCTCAGGAAGCCACAAGTGCAACGCACCTCCTGAAGGACAGGCAGCGAGACTTCAGCCGCCCGGTGCCGACACGAAGAGGCCGGCGGACAGCAGCAGTCCGTAAGCGAGCTGGACCCGGCCGGTGGCACCCAGCACGCGGATCAGATCGGGCCCTTTCGCTCCGCTCAGCACCGCCAGAAGAGGCCGCTGGGCCAGGATCAACGCACCGAACGCGACAACCCCCAGGATCCTGCCGCTGAGCCCGGCCACCAGCGGCAACACGACGTATGGGACCGCCATCAACACCACGTAGAGGGCTCGCGTGCGCCTGTCCCCGAGCTTGACGGCAAGGGTCCGCTTCCCCGCGATGGTGTCGCTCGGGATGTCCCGCAGGTTGTTGATGACCAGCAGGGCGGTGGCGAGGCTGCCGACCCCCACCGATGCTCCGAACGAGAGCCAGGTCACCCGTGTGATCTGCACGTAGGTGCTTCCGAGCGTCGCGACCAGGCCGAAGAAGACGAACACGAAGGCCTCTCCGAACCCCGCGTACCCGTACGGCCGGGGGCCACCTGTGTAGAACCAGCCGGCGGCGAAGCACACCGCTCCCACCAGGACCAGCCACCAGCCCACCGCCGCGGCCAGCGACAGGCCCGCTACGCCGGCTACCCCAAAAGAAACCACAGCCGCCCTCTTGACAGCGGACGGCTGCACGAGACCTGAGCCGACCAGTCGCAGGGGCCCGACCCGGTCGGTGCTGTCGGTGCCCCTCACGCCGTCGGAGTAGTCGTTGGCGTAGTTGGTGCCGACCTGTATCGCGACGGCGACGACCATCGCCGCGAGCATCCGCCACACGATGATCCCCTTCGCGAAGCCGCCCAGGGCGACAGACCCGTTGGGCGCGTAGAGGAACCAACCGTCGCTCGGAGCCAGGCCAGCAGCACAAGCCGTCCCGACCAGAACGGGCACCACCGCAGCCGGCAGCGTCTTGGGGCGCGCCCCGGCGGCCCACAGCTTCAATCCCGCGGGTGGCTCCGGGTGGTCAGGTGGCAGCACGCGGCGCCAGCTTGGCCCACGTGGCCGGACCACACCAGCTCGCGCTCACCTGAGGTGGGGAACCACCAGATTGCGGCACTGCGGTGAGCGCCCCATACGCTGGCCACGGTGCGCGAGCTGATAGCGGTGGACACGGCCCAGGGCCCGAGGCTGGTCGAGGAGATGCTGAGGATCTGGGAGGCGGGCGACGCGTTGTTGCCCGTCGACCACAGGCTTCCGGTGCCTGCCCGCAAGCTGCTGTTCGATCAGATGCGTCCGTCCGCTGTCATCGACCGCGACGGGGCGAGGCACCGGCTCGACGGCGGTGTTCCCGTGCTCGGAACCGATGCGCTGGTGGTCCCGACGAGTGGTAGCACCGGCACCCCCAAGGGGGTCATCCACACGCACGCATCCATCGAGGCATCTGCCCGCGCGACCAACCGTGGGGTGGGCACCGAACCCGCCACAGATCGATGGCTGTGCTGCCTACCGCTGTCCCATGTCGCCGGCCTCAGCGTCATCACGCGTGCACTCGTCGCCGGTTGCCCGCTCGAGGTGCTCGACGGCTTTGACCCGGCCGCTGTCGCTCAAGCTGGTCGAGCGGGTGCAACCCTGACCACCCTGGTCCCGACCGCGCTGGCACGGATCGAGCCAACCCTGTTCCGGCGAATCGTCGTAGGTGGCAGCCACCCGCCGGCGCACCTGCCCGACAACTGCCTCGTCAGCTACGGCCTGACCGAGACCGGCAGTGCCGTGGCATATGACGGCCGGCCCCTCGACGGCGCCGAGATCGCGGTCGATGACAGCCACGACACGTGCGGTGAGATCCGCGTGCGAGGGCCGATGCTCCTGCGCGCCTACCGATCAAGCGAGCCCGAAGGCACGGACCCTTTCGACGCCAGCGGTTGGTTCGTCACCGGGGACATCGGATCCTTTGGCGATGACGGCATGCTGAGCGTTCACGGGCGGAGGGGCGACATGATCATCACGGGTGGTGAGAACGTCTGGCCCGCTGCGGTGGAGAGGGTTCTCATGAGCCACCCAGCCATCGAGAGGGTTGTCGTCGTGGGCCGTGCCGACCCCGACTGGGGTGAGCAGGTCGTGGCCGTCGTCGTGCCTGTCGACCTCGCCAACCCACCGTCCCTCGACGAGGTTCGCGATCACTGCAAGGCGCAGGTTCCCGGTTTCGCAGCACCAAGAGCGATGGAACTGGTGGAGCAACTGCCCTCTACACCGTTGGGCAAGGTTCTCCGAGCCCACGGCTCTCTGAACACGAGATGACTGATTCGATACCGCCACACCCGACAAATGAGAGACAAATGAGCCGTGCGACCCATTGTTCATGTTCATGTGACCTATGTCGTAGGTCCATGTGACTCCCGATACTAGACACGTCAAAGTCCAAAGGGGTCAACCGGGGCTCGCGAGTCAGGGTTGGCGCGTGCGAAGGGAACATGCCAATGATGACCAGCTATGAATACGTGAGTGCTTGGCTACAGGCGCGGTGCAAGAGCGACAGGGGTGCGTCCCTGGTGGAGTATGCCCTCCTGGTGGCTCTGATCGCGGTGGTCTGCCTCCTGGCAGTCACGTTCCTCGGCAAGCAGGCTTCGAGCAAGTTCAGCTCGGTAGGCAGCGCCATCCGCTGACCGGCCAGCAAGCATCCAGACCGTTTCTCGGGCGGCCCGAAGGGCCGCCCGAGGCGCGTCCGGGCCCCGGTGTCACGAGCAGCCGCGGTTCACCAGCGACCGCGGTGGATGATCTCCTCGGGTGGACGCCTGGGTCGCCGGGCAGACGAGCTCGGCCGGTCAGCTTCTGCGGGGTATCCCAACGTCATCGCACCCACGGCCCGGTGGCCGCCCGGTACGCCGAGGGCCCTGAGAACCCGGCCCTCGTTGCCGAACAACCCGAAGAACGCGGCGCCGAGGCCCTCGTCAACCGCAGCCAGCAGCATGAGCCCCAGAGCGACCCCGCAGTCGACATACCAGTAAGGCACCGGCCAGGCGGTCTCGCTGGCACCCAGCCCGGTGCTGGCCTTGTCGGGTTCGGAGTAGCGCTCGGTGTAGGAAGCTGGCCTGGCCAGCACCACCACCACGACTGGAGCATCGACGAGGGCCGGCCACGGGAAGGCCGGCCGCCGCTCAGGCGGCAGCGAGGCATCCCAGAGCCGGCTGGTCTGATCCGGGCCTTGCAGCACGACCAGGTCGAGCCCCTGGGAGAACCCGGCTGAAGGGCCAGAGCAAGCCGCGCGCAAGACCCGATCCAATGCCTCGCCGTGCACGGGCCGCGGCAGGTAGGAACGGACCATGCGCCGGCGGCGAAGTGCCTCGGTGAGCTCCACGCGGCGTCCGGCGACAGATCTGTGTCAGCTGAGCTTCGCGAGGTCCTCGGCCATGGCCCAACCGAAGGCGATCAGCGAGTCCCCGGTGCTCGAGATGACAGCCTTGAAGAACCTGACCACCTCGGGATCGAACCCTTCAGGCTTGAGGGACTCGTGATCCATGACGAGGGGGTACACGCCGTCACCCTTGGCGACGAAGGTGCGATCGTCGTATGCGGCCACCTCGATGTTGAAGCGCTTCGCCAGCCGGCGGCCCCATGCACGCTCCTCGCCCGTTGCCCGGTGCCCCGGACGGGGAACGATGTCCTCGAGGGTCCGGTAGGCCTCGAAGCCGCCCGCGTCGAGGAACCTCGTGCCGACGAGCACGTCCTCGTCGGGGAAGGCAAGGACCGCCCTGCGGAACTGATCGGTGAGCATCGCCTTGAGCACGGCGTCACGGCGGGAGTTGCGCTGGATGGATGCGCAACCTACGAGCACGCAAGGTGTGCCGCCGATCCGCTCGAGGGTGGTGAAGGCAAACCCCCTGAGCTTGCTGCCCTCTCGCGCAAAGGTGACGAGCACCCACGCTTCTGCCTGCTTCGAAAGCAACCCGACCTCGTACTTCGCTGGCCCCTCGGCACAAAGATCGGCCATCTCAGCCAGCTCGGTGTCATCGAGTGCAGTGCAGTCCTTGGTCTCGACCCTGATAGCCATGACGCCTCTAGGACCCCCTCGGTGGCAAACGAACCCCCATAGTCCACTCGGATCGTCACGATTCCGCAACTCGCGTCGGCCCCAGGCGCTTGCGGATCCGCGATCGACAACGTGTTGGGGATGTTTGCAGCCGCCGGCCTCGCCACCCGACGCCCTCTGAGCAGCCCCAACACGGGCAAAGACGGGCAAAGACGGGCAACTAGGCAGCCCCCATGACCGCGTTGGCCCCGAGAAGAACCCGGAGCGCGGCGAGCAGGCCGTTGGATGCATCGACGGTGAACTCATCGCTCAACCGCACGACCCTGTCTTCGCCGAGGTGGAGGTAGACCTTGGACGGGCCCGGATGCTCTGCCAGCAGATCCTTCAGCTCAGAGAGCAGTTGGTGATTGGCACGGGAAGGATGGACCTTGACCCGCACGGGCTGGGCAGCATCAGATGCGAGGTCGGTCAGCACCTCGATCTCGGAGGGGATCAGCTTGGGCTGGTCCTCACGCTTGTCAAGGCGGCACCGCATGGCGACGATCGCGTCGTCCTCGATCATGTGACCGTGGGAATCCATCGTCTTGGGGAAGACCATGCACTCGATCGAGGCGTTGAGGTCCTCGAGGACGAACACGGCCATGAGGTCGCCCTTCTTGGTCCACTTGCGTTGGAGCCCCGTGACCAAGCCGCCCACCTTCACGTAGGCCCCGTCCTCGATCAGCTCGAGATCGCCGATCGAGCACTCGGTCCGGCGCCTGAGGGCACCCTCGATGCCCATGAGCGGGTGATCGGACACGTACAGGCCGAGCATCTCGCGCTCGAAGGCCAAGCGTGCCTTCTTGTCGAAGTCGATCGTGGGGATCTCGATCCGCGCGTCATCGAAGCCCTCGCCGGAGCCCGGGCCGTCCCCGTTCGCGCCGAAGAGCTCGAACTGGCCCTCGGCCTCCTTTCGTCGACGGGCGAGGACCCGGTCGATGATCGACTCATACACCATGAGCAGGCCTTGCCGGGGATGACCGAAGGAGTCAAAGCCCCCAGCCTTGATGAGCGACTCGACTGTCCGCTTGTTGAGCACCGACGTGTCGACACGCTCGCAGAAGTCATAGAAGTCAGAGAAAGGCCCCGAAGCATCGCGGGTCTCGAGTATCAGCTCGACCAGACCCTCGCCGACGTTGCGCACCGCGGAGAGACCGAAAGGTATGGACCCGAGAACACCGCTGGCGCCGGCCGGCGCGGTTCCTTCATCGCCCGGGTCACCGGGTGGATCGGCCAGAGCCATGAAGTCGCTCTGGGAGACGTTGATGTCAGGGACCAGCACCGGGATGCCCATGGCTCGGCACTCGGCCAGGTAGATCGCCGCCTTGTCGAGGTTGGTCTTGACCGAGGTCAGCAGGCACGCGAGGTACTCGAGGGGGAAGTTGGCCTTGAGGTAGGCCGTCTGGTAGGTGACCAGGCCATACCCGAAGGTGTGCGACTTGTTGAACGCGTAGTCGGCGAACTTCTTGATCACGTCGAAGAGCGAGTTGCCGAGCTCTTCGCCGTAGCCGGTTCGGTCACAGCCCTGGACGAACTTGGATCTCTCCCTCTCCATCCGCTCGCGGTCCTTCTTGCCGCAGTTGTGCACGAGGAAGTCCTCGACCACCGCATAGGGACGGCTTGGATCTGCCATCTGGAAGTCGAAGCACTCGCGCTCGCCTACGGCATCGACGGACACGACCGTGTCCCAAACCAGGTCGCCAGAACGCAGATCTTCGATGCGCTCGGAGTACAGCAAGCCGTTGAGCGCGTGGCGGTGATGGAGCGCCGCGGCATGATCCAGGCGGGTGCGCGTCCCCACGCTGGCTGGTTGGCGCGCCAGCTCGGCATCGACGAACGACGCCGGGATCCCGATCGTGGTGCCCGCCTCGAGGTCTTCCCGGTCGGTGAGCCAGGGGGCCACGGCGTCGGCCTTGGAGGTGCTGAGGTGGGGCTCTATCACCCGTGCGAACCGCTTGGACATGGCGCTGTCGACCACGGACAGCACGCAGCGGTCACCGGAGGGCCGCGGCGCACGGTCACCCGCTGCGTCGCGGAGCACCGAGATGATCCCGCACCGCAAGAGCATCCGCTTGAGGCCGAGGCAGACCTTGCGGCTCGGCGATGCGAAGTGTGCCCCGTCACGGTCTGCCCAGCCCGCGGAGCAGAAGAAGAGCCCCAAGAAGCGCTCGACCTTGTGCAGCGGAGCGTTCTGGAAGGCCATCGGGATGACGTTGTCACCAGCGAGGCCGAAGTTGCCCACGACCCGCTCGAGCCCCAACAGCTCAGAGGTGGTCAGCTGAAGCTGGTAACCGAGGATGCGCGGTGTGGCTCGGAGACCGCGCTGTCGCGGCGGGTACCCGAAGTACGCGGCGAAGGCGGCCTCGAAGGCCACGCACAGATCGGGATCGGTGTGCCGGAACCTGGGTGACCTGTGCACGCAGTCGGCATCTGGCTGGTCACCACCCGAGAGCAGCAGCGCCCCCAGGTCGACCTCGGCGTTGGAGACGCTCGCGCTGCCGTCG
>JAHFUU010000323.1:0-1236 GCA_023264915.1 Microthrixaceae bacterium
CGGAATGCCGTACTTCCCCATAACGGCCAACCAGATCGTCTTTGGGCCCCTGGTGGGAAGCGTCCTGTACTTCCCTGCCAAGTTCAAGCTGAGAGTGACCGACCCGGTTCACTTCGACGTCCCACCCGACCAGGATCGATACTCCAGGAGTCGGATCATGGACGAGAGCGAGCACATCCGAGAGCTGATCCAGTCTGCGCTCTATGAGATGCTCCGCGACCGTCGGTCAGTGTGGTTCGGATGATGGTAACAACGACTCGACCGGCTGCCGGGATGGTCAGCGCCAAGCCCATGCACCTGGTCATCGGCGGCGAAGAGTAATGGGCCGGCGAGTTCTCATCACCGGCCTCGGGACGTTCTGGGGTGGGCTGGTCGCCAAGGTGCTCGAGGCCGATTCGAGCATCGACGTGATCATCGGGCTCGACACCCGCGAACCCGAGATCGAGCTGGAACGCACCGAATACGTGCGAACCGACGAGAACTACTCGATCCTCAACCGCATCGTGAAGGCGACCCGAGTGGACACGATCGTGCACACGTTCCTGGTCGTCGATTCGACTCAGATGCGGGCCAAGACGATGCACGAGATCAACGTGATCGGCACGATGAACCTCTTCGCTGCTGCTGGGGCCGCCGGAAGCTCCGTTCGCGAGGTGGTCGTGAAGTCCTCGAGCTACGTCTACGGAACGTCGAAGGAAGACCCTGTCTGGTTCACCGAATCGACTCCTCGCTGCCACCCCCCCGTAGAGCGCGTCGAGCGAAGCCTCGAGGCAGTCGAGGGGTACGTGCGTGACTTCGCCATCGACAACCCCCATGTCAACGTCACGTTGTTGAGGTTCTCGAACGTCCTCGGGCCAGACATCGTGACATCGATCAGCCGGGCTCTGGAGCTGCCGTTGGTGCCCAAGCTCGCCGGTTTCGACCCGCGCTTTCAGTTCGTGCACGAGGACGACGTCGTGAGGGCGATCCTGTTCGTGCTCGACAAGAGCTTGCCCGGGATCTACAACGTGGCAGGTGATGGCCTGCTGCCATGGACAGAGGTCGTGCGGATCTGCGGGAAGCGAACGATCCCCCTCCCGCCCTACGGTGCGGCCTATGCGACGATGCCACTCAACTGGATCGGCGTGCCGATCGGCGAGGAGCTACTGGCGTTGCTGCGCTTCGGGCGAGGCATCGACAACCACCGCCTCAAGGAGGCCGGGTTCGAGTACCACTACACGTCTGCGGGAACCGTCG
>JAHFUU010000323.1:1246-4280 GCA_023264915.1 Microthrixaceae bacterium
GCTGCGTTCATCGAGTCGGTCCGGTTGCGAGACACGGTGGGTACCACACCGGCGTACCGCTACGAGCGCGACGTCGAGCAGTTCTTCCGCACGTCCCGGGCTGTCGTGCGCGAGCTCGATGCCTGAGCTGACAGCCCGACGACCGCGCGCCGGGCTGATGCTTCAACGACTCGACAGCGTCACCGACTAGCACAGAGGAGACGAACAATGGCATTCGTGCAGCGACAACTCCTCGACAGCGGGGTTGCGATCTTGACTCTTGACGACCCCGCCAGGCGAAATGCGCTCAGCGTCGACATGGTCGGTGACATCATGGCGACCTTCGACTGGCTCGAGCGCGAGGACAGCGCCCGCTCCGTGGTGATCACCGGTGCAGGCAGCGCGTTCTGTGCGGGTGCTGACCTCAAAGCCCTGGCCAGCGCCTCGCAGGCCAGCTTGCGCGAGATCTATGAGGGCTTCATGCGGATCGCCGAATCCCCGTTGCCAGTCGTCGCGGCCGTCAACGGAGCGGCTGTGGGCGCCGGCGTCAACATGGCGCTCGTGGCTGACGTGATCCTCTGCGCGCAAAGTGCTGCGATCGACACCGGGTTCATTCGCCTTGCGCTGCATCCAGGCGGCGGCCACACCTGGATGATGCGTCACCTGATAGGACCGCAGGCGACCGCTGCAATGGTGATCTTCGGTGAACGGATCGACGGCGCCCGGGCCGAGCAGATCGGGCTGGCGTGGCGATGCTTCCCCGATGACGAGCTGCTCGACAACGCGATCAGGCTGGCTGCGCGTGCCGCTGAATCGCCACCCGAGCTGATTGCACGCGTCAAGCAGACGATCTCTGAGATGCATGCGGTGGAGACGCACGAAGAGGCCCTCGACAAGGAGCTCCTCGATCAGATCTGGTCCACCGGGCAGGCAGAGTTCCGCGAACGCCTGAGCGCCGTGCAGAACCAGATCAGCAGCTGATCAGTCGACCCACTCACCGATCAGCTCGTCCCGGCGGTCCTCCCACTCCTCTGCGGTGATCGCATACCTCACGTGGTCCTCCCAGATGCCGTTGATCTCCAGGTAACGAAGGGCGACGCCTTCTTCCCGCAGCTTCAGCTTGTCGACCACCCGGCGGCTGTTCGCGTTGCGAGGGATGATGGCGATCTGCATGCGGTGCAGCTTCAAGTCGTCGAACACGAACCGCAGCAGCACCACGAGTGCCTCGGGTATGTAGCCGTTTCCGGCATGCTTCTCGTCGATCCAGTACCCGACATAGGCGCTCTGGAACGGTCCGCGCTGAACCGAGGACAGGTTGACCTCACCCCCGAGCTCGCCGTCGACGAAGATCCCGAACCCGTAGCCGGTGCCGAGCTGGCGCTCGCGCTGGCGAGCGGTGCAACGCACGGCGAAGGCGTCACGATCCTCGACGACGTCGGGCTGACCCGGAACCCTGGAAGGCTCCCACTGTGTCAGCCAGTCGACGTTCCTGCGCCTGACCTCTCGCCACGACGAGAAGTCATTGGCCGTGAGCGGTCGCAAGAGCACCCGTCGACCGAACAGCGCAGTCACGTCGCGCCCCCTCGGCTGGTCGCGCTCGGGGAGGTGGGGAGGAGGCGCGTACGCCCCACCTCCACCCTGCGGTGGTGGGGGCAATCCCGAGCCGGGGTGCCAGGGGCGCCCTGCGCCTGGGACCAGGTCACCGCTGGCCGGCTTTCTCGCCACTGCCCTCTCCCCCACCAGCCGGTTCAACGGGCAACAGGCTCACGGCACCGGCTCCCCAGCGGCGCCGAGAGGCCAGGAGAAGTTGCAGGGCTGGGTGTCGCGGTCCATTGACCTGGTTGCCTGGGGGACTTCGCCCGGACGCTCCCTCGCTGACGCTCGGGTGCTCCCCAGTGGCCGAGCGGTCGGGGGCATCGTTCGGTCCAGCAGCGCCATATCGGGGGAATCGTAACTGGCTGACCCAGACCGTGCCGGGGCTCACTCGGTCGTAGGGCCCGCCAGACCCGTTTGGCAACGGCGAGCCCTCGGAACGACACGGGGGGTCGGGAGTCCTCACCTGCTGCTCGTGCCATATGAACCGTGATCTCCATAACGGCCAGGGTCGGCTCCCATCGTGGGTCCCGCGCCGCCCTGGCGCCACGGATCGCCGTCTGATGGCCAGTCACCCTGGCCGGTGTCACCCGGAAGTGGGTGCTGCCGCACGCCATGACCCAGGGCGGGGCCGTGACCCGGGGCGGGGCCATAACCGGGGGCGGGGCCATAACCCGGGGCGGGGCCGTGACCCGGGGCGGGGCCGTGACCCGGGGCGGGGCCATAACCGGGGGCGGGGCCATAACCCGGGGCGGGGCCATACCCCGGACCGCCGCCATACCCCGGACCGCCGCCATACCCCTGCACGGGGCCATAACCCTGCACGGGGCCATAACCCGGCGCAGGGCCATGACCCGGACCGGCCCCGGCGCCCCATCCCCTGAGTGGACCTCCGTGGCGGGCCTGGTAGGCAGAGGCGACGCAGGCCAGGAACGCTTCGGGACCCACCATCGGCGGTGGCGTGTGGTTCAGCTGCAAGGCGACCGGGTTGGCCAGGCGCATGGCAAGCGTCTCGCGGGCTGGTGGCGTCAGCTCGAGTATGCGAGTCAAGAACGAGCGGATGACGCCGTACTGGTTCGTGTTCAACGAGGAGACGTCCAGGGACGAGACATAGGCCTCCAACCCCATCGGGGGAGGGAAAGCCACTGGCACCGTGTCTCGCTGCGCTTGACGATCGCGCAGCACCAATGTGCCGGCGAAGATGTCCCCGAAGCGCTGGTTCTTCTTGGACAGGATGATCGACAGCAACGCAGGCAGGCCTTCAAACGCCCAGATCTCGACCAGTCCGCTGATCCCACGGATGGCAGCCTGGCGGAACCGGATGGGCCCGCCCTCCTCGGTCACCACTCGCAGGCCGAGGGCTGCCTTGCCAAGGGTTCTCCCGTTCCACATCGTCTCCATCGCGACCGGGTACCCGACGAGTATCAGCAGCAGGAAGACGAACATGAACATGATCGCCACC
>JAHFUU010000020.1 GCA_023264915.1 Microthrixaceae bacterium
GCCCTCTGATGGCAACCACACGTCGTCAAGAACCTGAAGAAGTTGTGAGGGCAGTGCCCCCTGAACGGAGGTCATCGATACAAGTGACACGTACATCACGATCCGATCAGATCGCGCCGACGGTCCGCGCCAGGACCAAGCTGCGCAGGCGGCTGGTGGCCGGAGCCGCGCTCTCGGCGTTCGCCGTGTTCTTGTGGTCAGCCCAGGCGCTCGCCCAAGAGGCACCTGCCGCGCCCGACAACGCCTCCCTCGCCAAGACCCTTACCTCAACCGCGCAGAGCGCGAACCTCCTCTGGATCGTCATCGGTGCAGTCCTGGTCATCTTCATGCAAGCGGGCTTCGCGCTCGTCGAGACCGGGTTCTGTCGGGGCAAGCACGCCGCCCACGTGGTTGCGACGAACTTCGCGATCTTCGGCCTTGGGTTCATTGGCTTCTTGATCCTCGGTTACCAGTTCGCCTTTGGTGGCTACAGCTTCTCTGTAGGCGGTGCGCCGAACCTGTCCTTTGGCTATGAGGCTCCGATCGGCAAGGCGTTGCTCGGTTCGGGAGACTGGACGTTCCTGTGGTGGGGTGGTACTGACCTGTGGGTCATCGACGGTGCTGCTCTGGCTCGGAGCGGCGCGATCCTCGGGTTCTTCCTCTACATGGTGGCGTTCATGGACACCACGGCGACGATCCCGACGGGGGCCATGGCCGAGCGCTGGAAGTGGAAGAGCTTCGTGCTTTGGGGCTTCTTCTGCGGCGCCATCTACTACCCATTGTTCGCTGCGTGGACCTGGGGCGGTGGCTGGCTCGCCAAGCTGGGCAACAGCATGGGCTGGGGCCAGGGCTATGTCGACTTCGCGGGCTCTGGGGTGGTCCATGCCGTGGGCGGAGTTGCGGCACTCGCTGGGGCAATGGTGCTCGGCCCCCGTCTCGGGAAGTTCGACAAAGACGGGAAGCCCAGGGGTCTTCCGGGCCACAGCATCCCCATGGCCTTCCTCGGGACGTTCATCTTGTTGTTCGGTTGGTTCGGGTTCAACGCCGCATCGACGTTGTCCGCCGGTGATCCTCAGTTCGCTGTAGTAGCGGCCAACACCGCCATCGCCGCGGCATTTGGTGCGGTGATATGCATGTTCTGGGTTTGGATGCGCACTGGCAAACCCGACCCCGCGATGATGGCCAACGGGATGCTCGCAGGACTCGTGGCCATTACGGCGCCGTGCGCGTTCGTCGATCCCTGGGCTGCCGCCCTCATCGGCACCGCTGCTGCGGTTGTCGTCGTCGAGGCAGTGTTCTTCCTCGAGCGCAGGCTCAAGATCGACGACCCGGTAGGGGCGATCTCGGTGCACGGCGTGTGTGGCCTGTTGGGAGTGCTCTGCGTGGGGCTCTTTGCCAACGGCAAGTACGGCGTCGATGCCATGGGGTTCGCCACTGACGGCTCACCGATCGGTGGCTGGAACGGCACCACCACCCACATCGCAGGAGGACACGCACCGGGCGTGGCCGGGCTGTTCTACGGCGACGGTGGCCAGCTCATGGCACAGCTCGCTGGGATCCTCACGATCTGCACGGTCGTCTTCGGGGTCGCGTTTGCCTTCTTCAAGATCCAGAACTTCCTCACCAGGGGTGGGATCCGATCCGAGGTGGCCGACGAGGTCGCTGGGCTGGACCTGCCCGAGATGGGTGCGAGGGCCTACCCCGAGTGGTCGAGCTCCCATGAGAGCTACCCAGATGCGAGCACTCCGACGCTGGAGGCGACGCGGGAGAAGGAGACCGTCGGGTCCTGACCGCGAGCGGGACACGGTCACCGCGACAGGGCCCGGCACCCGCCCGGTGCTGGGCCCTGCTCGAGGAACTGCATTCATCAGACCCGAGACCAACAGCCCAGTACGGCAGGAGATGGACAGCAAGCGATGCACCGCCTGCACCACCAGCACACCTGGCTAGGAAGTGACCGCGCATCGGCCCGCTTCATCGGGCGGCCGGTGACACGGTTCTTGGCTATCGAGACATCTGGCGGTGCTCTTCTGCTGGCTGCCACCTTGGTCGCGCTCATCTGGGCCAACTCACCATGGTCTGGGTCCTACGCGACGTTGTGGAGCACCGAGATCACCTTTGGCGTTGGATCGTTCCGAGTCAGCGGGTCTCTTGTGCACTGGGTGAACGATGCATTGATGGCCCTGTTCTTCTTCGTCGCCGGCCTGGAGATAAAGCGCGAGCTCGTGCATGGCGAGCTCCGGAACCCCAGGGCTGCCGCACTTCCGGTGATCGGTGCAGTCGGCGGGATGATCGTCCCTGCCACTCTCTTCCTCGCTCTCAACTCAGGTGCACCGGCCAGCCACGGTTGGGGCATACCGGTGGCCACAGACATCGCGTTCGCTGTAGGAGTGGTCACCCTGCTTGGCCGGCGCTGCCCACCCAGCCTCAAGCTCTTCCTTCTCACGCTCGCCATCGCTGACGACCTGGGCGGAATCATCATGATCGCCCTCTTCTACGCAGGGGGCATCCAGTTTGGTTGGCTGGCAGGAACCGCAGTCCTTCTAGGTGCTGTCTACCTGATGCGAAGAGCCGGCATCTGGTACATGCCCCTCTACCTGACGGTTGGGATCGGTGTCTGGATCACCATGTACCAGTCCGGAGTTCACGCGACCGTTGCCGGAGTGCTGCTGGGCCTGCTGTGCCCCACCCGCGCTCTCAACCCTCAACCGGACGCCGAATCCATCGCGGACAGCCTCCAGAGCCGTTCTGAGCTGACCGCAGCCGACGTGCGCAGTGCCGCGTTCTTGATCCAGGAGTCGGTTTCCGTCGACGAACGCCTGGTCGACATCCTTCACCCCTGGACGAGCTACGTGATAGTGCCCGTGTTCGCACTGGCCAACGCGGGTGTCCAGCTCAGCTCCGATGCACTACGTGAAGCTGTCAGTTCGACAGTGACTCTTGGCGTGGTCATCGGGCTGGTGGTGGGGAAGACGATCGGCGTGTTCGGCGCGACCTGGATTGCCGCAAGGATCCGCGTCGCGGTCATCCCTGATGGTGTCACGCCGCTACAGATGCTCGGCGCATCCATGGCCGCGGGGGTCGGCTTCACGGTTGCCCTGTTCGTGACCGAGCTGGCTTTCGGTGACAACCAGCACCTGGGCGACCTCGCGAAGCTGGGCATCCTCGCGGCATCAATGATGGCCGCTGCACTCAGTGCAGTCACGTTCGTGCTTGCCAATCGCCGTGCTGCAACTGAGCTCCGCGCGCGCGCAATTGTGAACAGCGACCCGCCTGATCCCCGGACCCAAGCAGGCCGAGCTCCGGCGGCGGCGAGGTTATCACGTGAACGATCACGGTGAGCTGCTGGCCCGTGACGTCGTTCAGCGCTGGCTGGCTTGCCTTCTGCCCGAAGGATGGTCCGTGCGGGTGATGGCTTCGCACAGCGGCGGACCACCAACCTCTGTGCAACTCGTCCCCAGAACCGGGCAAGAACGACGGCTGGCGATCGAGATGATCAGCGGCACCACCGCCGAGGTCCTCGATCTAATCAACCGGCCGATCATCTCAGAGGTGGTGGTTCTCGCGAGCTGGCTGAACCCTCGAGCGTGTGAGGCGTTGCGAAACGCGAAGGCGAACTTCGTGGACGCCACCGGGAACATCCGGTTGGTGCTGGACGACCCGGTCGTCTTCGTAGACCGTGTTGGAGCTGTGACGCAACCACGGGACGTCGACGAGGTGATCCTCAGACGGAGGAAGGCAACGCGATTCCTGCGATACCTGATCGACGAGGCTCCCCGACAGAGGGTCAAGGAGCTCGCAGCTGCCACCGACCTCAGCACTGGCTATGTATCCCAGTTGCTGCACGTCCTCGAAAGCCGGGACCTGGTCCGACGGGGACGGCGGGGACGGCTCGAAAGCGTGTCCATCGACGGCCTCCTCGTCCAATACGCGGAATCCTACGAGGCTCAGGCATTCTGCGAGGTCACACACTTCTCGACATCGAGCACGATCCCGGCCATCCTCGAGCGTCTGGGCTCCCTCGATGGTCACGCCGTCATCACAGGAGCCACGGCAGCCTCACGGCTGACCGGAGCACCTGCCCCCCGTACCTTGACCCTGTATGTAGCTGACGCCCGCCACGTGGCCGCCGAACTGGGGCTTGTCCGCGTCCGTCATGCAGGTGGTGTTGTCCTGATGCAACCAACCGAGAGCTTCCTCACCGACCGAGCTTGCGATCTCGGTGGGTTGAGCTACGCCGCCGTTCCTCAGGTAGTCGCTGACTGCTTCGACGCGAGCGACGCCGGCAGCGGCGAAGCAGCCCTGCGTTGGGCTCTCGCAAACGTGTGTCGCTGGCGAGAGCCAACCTGGCCATCCGGCAGCGGTTCGCCAGTCCCCAATGGAGTGCCGTACACCGCCAGCTCGGTACTACAAGCTCGCGCAGCGGTTGACCTCAGGGAATCGAATCCAGGGCTCCTGACCCCGTACCAGAGCGAACCATCGTGAGGTTCCGGTAGTCAGAAAGCGGAAAGGTTCTCTACTCGCTGCATTCATGGTTGGTCTACGAACGTGAAACTCTCGGTTCGTAGGTTGCCCGTGTCAGGTGAGCGAACCTGATGGGCGACAGCGAGGTCGTCGTGTCCCAGCGGCCACCAGACGCCCTGGTTTGCCGCGCCGCACCAGGCGCGCCGATGCCAGCGTCATCTGACTGGAGGAGAGATGGTCCATGCCGTGGTTGCGGTGATCAAGCCGCACCGTCTGGAGAATGTCAAGGATGCCTTGCGTGACATCGGAGTCAACGGCATCACGGTGAGCGAAGTCAAAGGTTTCGGCCGTCAAGGCGGGCACACCGAGACCTACCGGGGAGCGGAGTACAGCATCGACCTGATACCCAAGGTCAAGCTCGAGATCATCTGCGATAGCAGCAATGCAGACAAGGTCATCGACACCATCGCCGATGCCGGGCGGACCGGGACCATAGGCGACGGGAAGATCTGGGCCTACGCACTCGACCGGCTTGTACGGATCCGAACCAACGAGCGCGATGTGGAGGCGTTGTGATGAGAGCTCTGGTCGACAGCTACATGACCTCGGACATGCCAGGGGAAACCCCGGCCGCCGCACCTGGGCGGCCCCTGCGCAAGCCCCTGGCAGTTCGGATGGCCATTGGCGGGGCCATCGCTGCGGGAGCGACGGCGGTGGTCCTCACAGGCGTGGCTTGGGCGGACGACCCTGCCACGACGATGGCAAGCAAGGCTGACCTGAACAAGCTGGCACAGGGAACGAACCTGCTCTGGATCGTCACGTCCGCCGCACTGGTCATGTTCATGCAGGCCGGCTTCGCTCTGCTCGAGACGGGCTTCACGCGAGCCAAGAACGCCGCTCACACGATGAGCATGAACATCGCCGTGTTCGGCACCGGCGCCGCAGGGTTCTTCATCTGCGGCTACGCGTTCATGTTTGGCGGATACTCAGCCAACATCCCAGGATCTTACTGGGGGTACTCCACCCCGATCGGCGGGTCGCTGGTCGGATCAGGCCAATGGACCTTCCTATGGAAGGGTGGCTTCTTCATGGGCGGCCTGCCCGACAACATCCCGCCCGGTGCGATCCTGGGCTTCTTCTTGTACATGCTGGCCTTCATGGACACCGCCGCGACCATCCCAACCGGTTCGATGGCTGAACGCTGGAAGTTCAAGTCCTTCGCACTGTGGGGCTTCTTCTGCGGCGCTCTCTATTACCCGATCTTCGGGGCCTGGACGTGGGGTGGGGGTTGGCTGAGCCAGCTGGGCAACACCATGGGCTGGGGCCAGGGTTACGTCGACTTCGCCGGCTCAGGCGTCGTCCACGCCGTCGGCGGTGTGGCCGCCCTCACGGGGGCCAAGGTACTGGGCGCTCGTCGAGGCAAGTACACCAAGGATGGCAAGCCGCGAGGTATCCCTGGTCACAGCATCGCTCTGGCTGGCGCCGGCTGCCTGGTTCTGATGTTCGGATGGTTCGGTTTCAACGCCGGCTCGACGCTCCAGGTGACTGACTTGCAGTTCGGTCTGGTCGCCGCCAACACAGCCATCGCCGCATCCTTCGGGCTGTGTGCAGCGATGATCTGGGTGTGGTTCCGCACGGGCAAGCCTGATCCTGCCATGATCATCAACGGCTTGCTCGCTGGTCTGGTCGCGATAACAGCTCCGTGCGCATTCGTTGACCCGTGGGCTGCGGCGGTGATCGGACTCATCGCCGGATGCCTCGTAGTCGAGGCTGTGTTCTTCGTGGACCGGAAGGTCAAGGTCGATGATCCCGTGGGTGCAGTCGGCGTGCACTTCGTGAATGGTCTATGGGGAGTCCTGGCACTAGGGATCTTCGCCAGCGGCAAGTACGGCGCCGACGCCATGGGGCCGGGTCTCGGCTGGAACAGCACCACCACGCACGTGACCAGTGGGAAGGCCGCGGCTGTCGGAGGCCTGATCTCAGGTGATGTCGGCCAGTTCGTCGCCCAGCTCGTGGGCATGGCGACGATCGTCATCGTGATGGGTGGCCTGTCGTTCACCTTCTTCTGGGTCTCAAAGCGGCTCATCGGCATCCGAAGCGACGAGGCCGACGAGATCGAGGGCCTCGACGTGCCCGAGATGGGCATCCCCGCCTACCCGGACTTCGTGGGCACCCACGAAGGACTGGGGCATGAGGGAGAGACCGTTCCCTCACAGAAGCTCGTCACAAGTAGCTGACACCCGAGCGGGACCTAAGTGCAGGGCCCTGGCCAACAGGCTGGGGCCCTGCTCGGTTCCTGAATGGACCAGGCCACTCGTGATTGCTCACTTGGGGGATCGTGACTGCTACGAGAGTCCGATCTCAGAGAGGCCAGGTGGCCGATCAAAGCTCGACCGTCATGCCGACCTCGATGGTCTGGTCAAGCGGGAGCTCGAAGTAGCTTGCAGCACTAGTGGTGTTCCTGGACATGAAGGCGAACAGCTTCTCGCGCCATCGGGCCATGCCGGGACGGTCAGTCACTCGTACCGCCTCGCGTCCCAGGAAGTAGGTCAAGGTTCCAAGGTCGATGCCCAGCTTCATCACAACGCGGTCCGCGAGCGCCTTGGGGATGTCTGGGTCCTCCATGAACCCGTAGTGCAGAACGATCTGGTGGAAACCCTCACCAAGATCGGTCACCTCGGCTCTGCGCAGCTGGTGCACTCGGGGAACCTCTTCGGTGACGATGCAGATGATCAGCACCTGCTCGTGAAGTGAGTCGTGGTGCCGCAGGTTCGCCAGCAGGGAGGGAGGTGTGACGCCCGGCGTCCCGAACAGGTACGCGCCAGCTCCCGGGGCACGCACGGGGGGTTTCGCTCGGAGACTCTCGACGAACTGTTTCAGCGGCAAACCTCCCCGCAACAGCCGATCGAGCACGAGCTGGCGGCCGGTCCTCCATGTGCTCAACACCGTGAACACGAGCGCTCCCATGAACAGGGGAAACCAGCCGCCTTGGGGGATCTTGAAGAGAGTTGCAACGAAGAAGGCGACGTCAACCGTGCTGAACACAACGAGCAGCGGCACAGCCCTGCGATTGCTCCAACGAAACCTCTGTCGCACAACTACGTAGAACAGGGCTGTCGTTATGACCATGGTCGTGGACACAGCCAAGCCGTAGGCAGCTGCCAGCGCCGCTGAGGTCCTGAAACCGAGCACAAGTCCTATGCATGCGACCAGAAGGAACCAGTTGATTGCACCGATGTAGATCTGGCCACGCTCGGTCTCCGATGTGTGCCGAATACGCACCCGCGGGCTGTACCCCAGCTGGACAGCCTGAAGCGTGATCGAGAACGCTCCCGAGATCAGAGCTTGTGACGCTATGACCGTCGCCATCGTGGCGAGTGCGATCAGCGGTACCAGGGCCCAGTCGGGAGCCATCCTGTAGAAAGGGTTGTCGATGGCACTGGGGTCGCCGATCAAGAGCGCCCCTTGCCCGAAGTAGACCAGGACGAGGGCCGGCAGGACCATGCCGTACCAACCGACCAGGATCGGACGGCGACCGAAATGACCCATGTCCGCGTAGAGGGCCTCGCCTCCGACGACGACGAGGATGACGGCGCCCAGAACCACGAAGCCGCTCAACCCGTTGCGCGCGAAGTAGGCCACGGCGTAGACCGGGTTCACCGCCCTGAAGACGGTGGGATTCTTGGCCACCTGTGACAGACCGAGAACCCCGACCGTCGTGAACCAGACGATCATGACAGGGCCGAACACCCGACCGATGCTGGCCGTACCCTTCCTTTGAACAGCGAAGAGACCGATCAGGATCACGATCGCCGCCGGTATCACCGCACGTTCGAGGCTCGGCGCGACTACCGTCACACCTTCGACGGCTGCAAGGACCGATATGGCCGGCGTGATCATCCCGTCGCCGTAGAGCAAGGATGCTCCGAACAGTCCGAGCACCATCAGCAGCCACTTGCCGCCCACCACTTCCTCACCCTTGCGCACCACGAGTGCCACGAGTGCCAGGATCCCGCCTTCCCCATCATTGTCGGCGCGCATCACGAATCCGATGTACTTCACAGCGATGACGATGATGAGCGACCACCACATGAGCGAGAGCAAACCCAAGATGTTGGCCTCACTCATCTCCAGATGGCCTTCATGGAAAGCCTCACGCATGGCGAACAGCGGGTTGGTCCCGATGTCACCGAACACCACGCCCAACGCGCCGATGGCCAACACGGGCGTAGACGACGATCGGCGGGACACTTTCGCCCTGCCCCCGAGGCCTCGTGGCTCAGAGGCGGTCTCGCCCCGCGTTCCGCTCACGGAGCTCGCTGCCCGATGTTGCCGAACGGCTGACTGGCGCCCGACTGCACCTTGGCGTTGTTCGCGTCACGGCGACGGCAGGCTCTTCCGAGACGCGTCATGACACTGCCCGCCCTATTCCCCACGCCCGAACCCAGATCGAGGTGAACCAAATCGCGACGCCGATCTCACCATCCGGCGATTCTTGCTGGCTCAGCTTGGTTCGAGCCAGCTCCGACCAGTGTGGTTGCGCCCGGGCCGACGACCCCATCCCGTCCACATGGCTTGCCGGGCCGGGGCTTGGCCCCGCTAGATTGCCACCAGGTGTGCCGGGAAGTCTGGTCGGCGGCAAGAGCACGCGCTCGACGGTTCTGAGGTCTGATGCCGCCAAACCCCCACCACCCCCAGCTGAGGACACCGTGGTCTGGATCTGACCGACTGCTTGCAAGGGTGCTCGCACAGCCGCTGCAGCAGTTCGTCAGGACCGAAGCCGCCGGGGGCATGGTCTTGCTGGCCGCCGCTGTCGCGGCGCTCGTGTGGGCGAACTCGCCCTGGTCATCCTCCTATGAACAGGTTTGGAATACCGAGCTGGCAGTCCGTATCGGAAACTGGCAGCTCACCCACGTTCTCAGGGACTGGGTCAACGACCTCGCCATGGCCCTGTTCTTCTTCGTCGCTGGCCTCGAGATCAAGCGCGAGCTCGCCCACGGCGAGCTCCGCTCGGCTCGGTCAGCCTCCTTGCCGGTAGCGTGCGCCATCGGCGGGATGGCGGCGCCGGCGGCGATCTTTCTCGCCCTCAACGCGGGTACTGCCGGCGCCCGCGGTTGGGGAGTTCCGATGGCAACTTACATCGCGTTCTCACTGGGTGTGCTGGCCCTCCCCGGCAAACGCCTACCCACATCGATGAAGGTCTTCTTGCTGACTCTCGCGATCGTGGATGACATCGGTGCCATCATGGTCATCGCGTTGTTCTACAGCGCTGACATCAGCCCGATCTGGCTTGGTGTAGCCGTCGCGTGTGCTGGGGCAATCCTTGCGGTCCGAAGGATCGGCGTCCACTCACTCATCCCATATCTGGCGCTTGCAGCCTTGATGTGGTTTGCAACCCTTGAGTCTGGTGTTCATGCCACGATCGCGGGAGTCGTGCTCGGGTTGCTGACCCCAGCACGACCACTCCAGCACCCCGCTACCGTCCAGCGGGTAGCCATCGACCGTCTTGACAACTCGCACCTGCGAGACGAGGTAGCCGACGAGGAGGACGAGACCAGCCTGTTGGAGGTTGCCTCACTCACCACAGATGCAGTTTCGCCACTTGGCCGGCTCGAGCGCCGGCTGCACCCATGGTCGTCGTTTGTCGTGTTGCCGCTGTTCGCCCTATCCAATGCGGGCGTCGCCGTGTCACGGGAGACTGTCTCGGCACTGCCTACGAACCGCCCGTCGGTTGGCATCATCGTTGGCCTCGTGGTCGGCAAGCCGGTCGGGATCATGGCCGCCGCAGTCGTCGCCGTGTGGGTGGTTGGAGCCAGGCTCCCGAGCCTGGCCTCCTGGGGTGACCTGGCCGGTGCAGGTGCACTGGCTGGGATCGGATTCACCGTCTCGCTGTTCGTGGCTGGCCTTGGCTTTGACGGAGCGGAGGCAGATCAGGCCAGGCTTGCGGTGCTTGTTTCCTCGGTGATCGCCGGTGCACTCGGGGCCGCCGTGCTGTCGACTCGACGACGGACTCACGAGGAACTCGACCCTAGGCTCGCACCGGACCATTGAGGTGGAAGCCTCAGGTTGCGGACAGGTCGACCGGGCCCGAACGCAGTGAGACCCGGGGCCGGCCACGCTTGCGGCACCGTCGGCGGCGAGGCCGTGCGCAGAAGTTCGAGAGTGCTCGCACCTGATGTGCACCTTCTGCTAGCCAAGGCCTGTGCGATCCGCATCGAAACCGGCCCGAGCTTGCGGGCCGAATAGCCGACCCGATCCTGGTGGTGGACACGCCGTCGCATGTGTCCACCCTCGGGTGGTGTGCCTTGCTGTCGGGTTCAGGCTTGTCTCGATCGTCGGGGCCATGCTGGTGGGCGGATGTGCGGGAACCGAGGCGGCACCCAGACCATCGATCGCTGCTCCCGCCACCACGGCCGCGCCAGGTATGACCGCATTGGCGAGCACTGAGCAAACAAGCCCGCGAGGGACCGATCCACCCACTACCCCAACGCCCCGGTTGCCGTCGGTCTCCGTCGAGCATCTCGGTGAGCTGACCGAAGCGAACCCGGCCGTCGGCGGTAACCCCGGCCGCGACATAGGGATCTCGGTAGCGCTGGCCGATGGCCGCTACCTGTGGGTGTTCGGTGACACGATCCACGACGATCAGACGCTGTCCAACAGCGCCGGCTTCGGATCGGCGGGATCCAACGAGATCCATGACTGGGCCGACGGCAATGGCCAGCTCGCCCAGTTCATCCCATACACACCCGAAGAAGAAGCCTTCAACCGCGCCCACAAGAGCGACGGATCACGCTGGGTGCTGTGGCCCGACGCCGTGGCCGCAGTCGACGGCGGCAAGCGCGTCCTTATCTTCTTCGAACGCTCGATCACCAACCTCCAACCCGGCGCCGGATCGACCACAGGCGCGACGGGCAAACCCACCATTGGCATGGCTGAGTGGAGCCTTGCCGCGGCATCGAAAGGGGCGATCCAGGCCCGGCGCGTGAACGACGAGACCTTCAAGGGTGCGAATCTGAACGCGGCCTATCTCGACTCCTCCGGCAGCACCTTGTGGCTCCTGTCGTGCTCGCAGAAGGGTCGTTGCCAGACAGCCAAGGTCGGTGTGGATGACGCTTGGGACGGCACGAAGTGGACCTGGTGGACTGGGCGTGGCTACAGCACAGATGTGCGGGCCGGGACACCACTGGCGTTTCCCGACCCTGAATCCACGTTTCTCGGCCGCACCTACGCCGACGGATCGCCGTATGTTGCAGCGCCCTTCGTCGGGGGCAACATCGCCTACTACGCGAGCAAGGGGCTCTACTTGCTCGCGTTCACAGCCCTGCCCGGTTATGCCGATTACGGCTACCTGAGAGCCTCACACAGCCCGATTGGGCCATGGGGCCCCCCACTCAGGTTCGACTTGCCAGCCTGCGATGAGCCGAACTGCTATGCAGTCACAGTGCACCCTGAGCTCAGCCGCGGCGCGGGAACCGTGGGCATCTCTTATCACCGCGACCCCGTCAACCACACCGCGCTCGTCGACATCTCTACAATCCAGGCGGGCTGACGGCCACTCGCCCGGGCGCAGTGCGAACGACGGGCATCAACGGTCCGCGGGGTCGCCAACCACAGGTCAACCGGCGGCCTGGC
The DNA here is from genome assembly GCA_023264915.1 of Microthrixaceae bacterium. GTDB lineage: Bacteria > Actinomycetota > Acidimicrobiia > Acidimicrobiales > Acidimicrobilacustridaceae > JACPNV01. Next base: position 12,076 of record JAHFUU010000020.1, read on the forward strand.
AGTCTGGGCAGGTGCCAGTCAGATCGAGACGATGATCGGTTGGAGCAAAGCCCTCCTTTTGGGCCGCGCGCCGCAGCGCTGAGTCAAGCGACTCCTCGACTCCCTTTGGAAGGATGAAGTCATCGACCTTGCCGCAGTCGACACATACAAGGTGGTGATGGTGCCTGTTGAACGGCTCGGACAGCTCGAAGCGAGCGTGTTCCTGCGAGGTCACGATCCTGGTGGCAACCCCTGCATGCTCGAGAGTGACCAGGTTGCGGTAGACCGAGCTTGTGGCAAGATCACTGTCAGATCCCACGATCTCAGGGATCGTGAGAGGGTGACCGGCTGCGGCGAGAACCTCGACGATGCGGCGGCGCCCCGCCGTGTAGCGCTGCGATATGCGGCGAAGGCGCTGAGCTGCCAACTGGTGCACGTCCTGTTTCACACCCAGATGGTAACTGGCCAGAGGTGAGCGGAGGTGGAACACGGTTCCCGTTCCGATTGTCATTCTGAAAATGAGTATGCTTATCAAAAGATGAGGCGAGAACCCGAAGGCACGGCAGCCCGTCGTGGCCTTGCAACAACCAGATGACCTCCCGCCAGACCACACGTGGGACTGGCAGCAGTCCGCTGCGAGCCTTGGCCCGGTACGTGATCGAGACGGCTTGGCTGCGGCCCCGGACTCGCTCCCTCGTCGCGGCGGTGCTCGGTGCCTCGGCAGTGGTGGTAGCTGTTTCCTGTTCATCTCAGCAAGCCTCGACCACCTCTTCGGCTCCCGGAAAGATCGGATCGACAGCTCTGGACGACGCCCGCCTGCCCCCCGCCTGCCAACAAGGACCGGCTACGCCCAGGGTCATTGCCACACTCGGTCAGTGGCGCGACATCACAGAACAGCTGGCGGCCGGATGCGTTCAAGTGGAAGCGATCCTCGATCGCAACACCGGCGACCCCCATGACTTTGAGCCGACGCCTGCCCAGGTGGAAGCCCTGCGCGACGCGAGCGTCATCATCTTGAACGGTCTGGGCTATGACGAATGGGCGCGCAAGGCGATCGATACCTTCACGACCAAGCCGGTCGTCATAGACCTCGGTGAGGTCGTAGGACTTCGCCCCGGCGCCAACCCACACCTGTGGTACTCACCGCGGTATCTGCGCCAGGCCGCAGGTGCCATCTCGGGAGAGCTGAGCAGGCTGGTACCGCTTGCCAGCTCGCACTTCGACGCGGCCCATACGACCTTCGAACGCTCGATGCAGCGCTATGACGAAATC
>JAHFUU010000324.1 GCA_023264915.1 Microthrixaceae bacterium
ACAGCGGGTACCCCGACTGCCGGCCCGAGTACATCCAGGCCTTCGAGAACATGGCGAACCTGGCGACGCGGGCAGCGGTCGAGGGATCCGAGCCGATCCGGATTCGCACGCCCCTCATCGCGTTGACCAAGGCGCAGATCATCCAGCTCGGCGCCGACCTTGGAGTCGACTTCTCGCTGACTGTCAGCTGCTATGACCCGAGCGCCACCGGAGTCGCGTGCGGTCGCTGTGACTCGTGCCTGCTCCGGCGCAAGGGCTTCACCGAGGCGGGCCTCACCGATCCGATCCCCTACCCCCAGCCGGGTCCGGGCGGCCTGCTATGACGTGCTCATGTCAATCTGCCATTGACGATTGGCCGTACCGAGGGACGGCACCCCCTCAGACAACTCGCACGATCAGGGTTCCCGGGCGGGCAAGGAGCGCGAGGCTCCGCGGGGCCATCGCGGCGAGACCATGAGCTACCTGGTCAAGGAGGTCTTCTACACGCTCCAAGGCGAAGGGGCGAATGCCGGTCGACCAGCTGTCCTCTGCCGGTTCGCCGGCTGCAACCTCTGGACGGGCCGTCCCGAGCACATCGAGAGCGCGATTTGCCGCTTCTGTGACACTGATTTCGTGGGCATCGACGGGCCTGGCGGCGGCCGCTTCGAAGACGCATCCGCACTCGCGAGCCACATCGCCAAGGCGTGGCGCGGCGAGGGGGGAGCGACCCGCCTCGTCGTCTGCACCGGCGGGGAACCGCTGCTCCAGCTGGATGCTCGGCTGATCGACGCCCTCCATGAGGAGGACCTCGAGGTTGCGGTCGAGACGAACGGGACGATCGCGCTCCCCGATGAAAGCGCGGCACCGATCGATTGGGTTTGCGTGAGCCCCAAGGCAGGAACCGAGCTGGTGGTGAGGGCAGGCAACGAGCTCAAGCTCGTGTACCCGCAGCCGGGCGCGGAGCCTGACCAGTTCGAGTCACTTGGATTCGATCACTTCTTCTTGCAGCCCATGGACGGTACCGAAGCGGGGCCCAACACTGCCGAGGCGGTCACCTACTGCCTGGACCACCCCCGGTGGCGCCTCAGCCTCCAGACCCACAAGCTGATCGGGATCCCCTGAGACCGACGCCCGGACTGCATCTCCGGGCGTTACAAGCATTCGGTCTTTGGGCTTGCCGTAGGGGTCAGCCGTCCCCTACCCGAGTGCCGGCAGTCAACCTGCCTTCGTCGACAGGAAACTCCCAGCGGGGCTTCGCCCCGGCCCGACGAGTCATGTGGCTGGGATGGGATCCGCGGCCCCTCATCTGTTGGGGCGCCGTCGGCGCTCACACCTGGTTCCGTGCGAACGCCCGCTCGCTGCCGCTCGCGGTTCGCACGGGCAAGCCCGAAGATGCGCCCCCGTTACCCGTTACGCTGCTCCCCGGCTTCTTCGAGCTTGCCTCGGCCAGAACTTGACTCGCGGTTCACGTGATCCGACCTTTGAGGCTTCTAGCGGGGCTCCGCCCCGACTGCTTCAAGAGGCCGCAGGCCTGGTGAACGGAAGACCCTGACTGCCTCTTTCGAGGGTGCCTTGGCCGCTGTCCCCCTCGTCCTCGGAGTCCGGCTCGGGATCTTGCGGCGGGATCTCGAGCGCTTGGATCTCATACCAGGCCGCCTCGGCATCGGCGAGCTCGTGTCTGGCGAACTCTACGATCACCGGATCTATGGACGCCTGCTGGGGCTGGGTGCGCCAATGCTCGAACTCTTCATAGGTGGCGAAACCCATCCTCTCGAGGATCAGCCGCTCGTCCAGCTCGAGCCTCTCGGACCTCTCACGGGCAGACCCACCCCCGAAGCGGGCCTTGCCCTTCTGGCGTGCCTGAGCGAGCTCGTAGCGAGTCTCGCGGAGAGCGTCGATGTCCGCCTGGTCGATGCTGCGGGAACCGGACCGTGACTGCTCCTCGAGAGCGGAGAGCTGTGATCGAGCATTGGCCAACCGTTTGAGCGCGTTGACCAGCTCGCGTTCCTGCCATGACAGGGCTGCCCCTTCGGTGGGGTTGTTGGAGGGATCCTCAAGCATCACGTCTCCGACCTGACCGACCACGGCCTTGTGCCGCTTGTCTCATATCGGCCACAACCAGGTCTGATATGAACCATAACGGCTCCGTCCACCCCCATGTTGTTTCAGCTCATGATGCAAGAACTCGCACGCGGCCGAAGTCGCCCTGATCCGACGTCACGCGATCTCGACGGACTCGCGGCCACGCGCCCGGGCATCGGCGCCCGAAGCGACCAGAGCCTCATCGACGAAGTGCTTGACAGCGCCCGACCACAGGTAGCCGACGTGGTTGCCCGGGTACCACAGGATCCGCGGCTCGTCCCAGTGCCTCCACAAGTTGTGGGCCTGACGCGGGTTGGACATGCGATCGGCCTCGCCTGCGAAGATGAACCTGCGCTGCGATGGCACCAGCGGCGGCAGGGCGAGCGGGGAGACCACTCGGTGCACCATCTCGGCCGGCCCGCCGAGGATGCCTGCCTCGATGGACCGGGCTTTTATGACCGGAGGGCTCTGCGAGCCGTACAACGCGGGGAAGTCACTGACCGGGATGCCAGCGATCACCGCATCGAGATCGGCGTCGAAGCAGGCGAGAAGTGCGGCCACGTAAGCACCGAGGGAAACGCCATAGACAGACACATGTTGCCCGCCGGGTTCGTGTGCCCTGACGAAGCCCAGCAGCCGCCGGATGTCCCACACCGCCTGGGAGAGACCGTGAACCGAGTTGATCAGGTCGACGCTGAGGAACTGGTCACCACCGAAGCGCCCGACTCGACGGTGACCGTGCAACGGCAACACCGGGCCCAAGAGGTTCAAGCCGAGATCGTGGTGAAGGTGCGACACATGGAACGCTGGGAAGTCCATGTAGGCCTGGCCCGTGCCGAATCCGTGGATGCACACGAGCCAGGGCCGCTGGGTGCTGTCGCTGTCGGGGTGACGGAGCATCCACGCACTTGCCGTACGGTTCGTGTGGAAGTCGAGCCAACGCTCGCGGCCAGGCTCGTTCTCGTGCGGTTCGTACTCGCTGGTGAACAAGACCCGCTCATATGACAGCCCGTTCGCCCAACCGGTCTTGGTCTGCACACGATCGAGCGCGGGTGGCACCCGGTGGTAGGACCCGGGGTCTTGGATCCAACCATGCTCGTCATAGAGCGCCCGGGCGTCACGAAGCTCACCAGAGACCCGCTCGAAGTCCGATCGGGTGGGCAGGCGGTTGGGACCTACGGCCGCCGTGATGATTGCCTCATCCATCGCCACGTGAGCCAGCAGAGAGGGCGTCAGGCGGGTGTCGGGAAGGCCGGCCGAGCGATCGCCACTGTGGCGACGCAGCAGGGTCCGGTACGCGAACCCCCCCGTGCGCGGGATGGCGGCGAACATCCGCGCGGGCGCGACCTTCGCCAGGGACTTCTCGACGTTGCGGAACCGGTGACGCAGGTTGCGGACGGTCTCTGTCCCCATCAGGCACGGGCTCGACGCCCGCGTCACCGACGACGGTTCCTGACCACCGTCCACCGACAGTGACCCGTCAAGCGCAGTCATGGACGCTCAGCCAAGGGCGAACCGCTACCGAACGCGCACGGCTCCACAACGGGGCCGATGGGCAAGTCTCGCATCGTGTCACCTCCGGTTGTCCCCCCGGAACTCGAATTGGGTCAACCTAGCAGGGCTTCGACCCGGCCCGGCGAGTCATGTCTGCGGGAGTGGATGAAATGCGCGGCCGGCTGAACCGTCGATCACCCGTTCTCCGGTTCGTCTTCACCGAGCTTGTCGAGTCGGCTCGACAGCTCGTCGAACTCAGCACCCAGTGTCGCCAGAGCCGAGTTGGGCGATACCCGCGAGCCCTCGACGCTTCCAGGGGAACCATCCCGCGACGGCTGTCCAGAGCGCGGCGTGCTTCGGGGTTCTGGGGTCGGCGGACCGGGGACGTCGACCACGGCTTGGTCGGAGTGCCCAGGTTCAGCTGGCTCAGCCTGAGGTCGTGGCAAGGGCTTGACAGTCGGCGCGTCGATCAATGGCCGTTCGCCGCTTCCGGTTCGCGCGTCGGCCCAGACGGGTTCTGCATCGATGGGTCGCTTACCGCTGAGGTGTGAGCCTACGCGACCATCTTCGGCCTCGGGCCCGACGGGAGGAGCATCGGGCAGCGGCCCTGGATCTGTTGGGCTTCGCGCCGGCTCGGCGCTGCCGGACGATTCGCCTTCGCCCGGTCGGTCTGCGGGTTCGAGGTCCGCGACCACGGGCACCTGCCCCGTCTCACGTTCGTG
>JAHFUU010000325.1:0-2716 GCA_023264915.1 Microthrixaceae bacterium
ATCCGGGCGTGCAGGGAGCCGCGCTGATCCAGCTCTGGTTGCTTCGCTGCTAAGCCCCGCTTGGTGGCCACCCCCGAACTACAGTGGCCGGATCGGTCGGTCGACGAAAGGCGCAGCCATGAGCGATCAAACTCCTGGGCCAGACGAGGAAGACGAAGAAGATCGGGTGCGTCCCCGGCATCAGTCTGCGGCCGAGCGCCGCTCCAGCGAGACGGTGATGCTTGACTCGTCCAATCTCGGTGACATGGTGGCCTCTGCGAAGTCCGAACCTGGCTCAGCGTCCGCCCAGGCCGCGTCGAGCCCTGAGATCGACGAAGAGGAAGAGACCCGCAAGAACATCATCCTCATCGTCGGCGTGGCAGTGATCATCGTCGTGGCCGGGCTCGTTGCCTACTTCATCTACATCGCGCCAGACTGATGTAGCGCCCTGGCGCAGATCTCTCGCAACCCACCCCCGATCGAGAGCCGATGTCAAACGACGTGTTCTGGGTGCAGGTCCTTGAGCCTGGGCACCCCTCCCGCATAGAGAAGGTCGATGCTGACACCGAGGTCGGCCGCGACTGTGAAGGAATGCTCGTAGATGACCCCACGGTCTCGCGCCGTCACATCCGGCTCGAGCCGACAGCTGTGGGCCTCGTCGTGGTCGATCTGGGCAGCGCGAACGGCACCTTCATCGACGGTGACCGCATCGACGATCCTGTCATCTTGCAGCCTGGCAGCCACCTGAAGCTGGGAGAGACCGAGATCGTCGTCCATCAGGCGCACGCCACAGAGCACGGTACCGAGGGTCAGACCGGCACCGAGGTGCTGGGTGACTCAGCTCGCATCTCAGCCGAAGCCCGGCGTCTCAACAAGTCTGCCGCCAAGACGCAGCTTCGCCGGTCCGACCGGGGCACCTGATGCCTCACGAGCCGGCCCGGTAGGGCTGGATCGTCCCGGCGACACGCGGGTCATGGGCACCGACGGCGGTCGGTACGCTGAGATCGCCGAGCGGTTGACGAGGAGCAGACCGACCATGCCGATGCGCGAGGAGTGCAAGCACTTCGAGAGCCGTACCTACGGTGACGGTGAGACGGTCCGAAAGTGTGACCTTGATCTGGCTCCTGAGGCGCCGTGGCGATGCCCCGACGACTGCTCCCGGTTCGAGCGCCGGCTCGCGGACGTCAGCTGGCAGTACGGAACGCTGGTGACGCCGCCGACGCCCGCCGAGCCCCAGGGCGAGGGCATCGGTGAGCTGCTCGACGAGGCTGAGGAGATCATCAACTCTGCCGGCCCGAAGATCGTGTCGGAGTTCGAAGCCGATCACGGCCGGGAGCTTGACCGAGGCGGCCTCGCCAAGTTCCTGGCCCGGTTCAAGCGCAGGCGCGACTGACTGGCGGGGCTTCGCCCCGGCCCCCCGACGAGTCATTCGGTCGGGATGGGATCCTCGGCCCCTCATCCTGGGGCGCCTGCGGCGCTCGCACCTGGTTCCGTGCGAACGGCTCGCTCGCTGCTGCTCACGGTTCGCACGGGCAAGCCCGAAGATGCGCACCGGTGACGCCGTTGCGCTGCTCCCTCGCATCTTCGATCTTGCCTCGGCCAGAGGTTGACTCGCGATTCACGTGATCCAACCATCGAGGCATCTGGCGCCGCTTAATTTCCACTACGGCGGTAGGGTATATTCCAGCAAGCGCCTGTGGGCCCTGGCCCAACCGGTGCAGCAGGCTCACCCAGGAGCGGCATGCCTTGTTGAAGCTGATCCCCGAACTCGCTGACGCACTTGGAGGGCCACGCTGGCTCCGTGACAGGCGCCGTGAGGCAGCGGCCCGAGCTGCCGGCATGCCCAGGCCCACAGCGGCAGAGGAGCTGTGGCGTTACAGCCGAGTAGATGAGATCGACCTGGACGGGTTCGAGCCGGTGACGGGGCCCGTTCGCATTGGGGCCGATCGCGGGTCGCTGCTCGACGCGGCGCTGGATGCTGCCATGGTGGGCGTCGGAGATGTTGCCGGGCTGGCACTGGTGCACGACGGGGCCATCGCTAGGTGCGAGCTTGCTCCCGAGGTGATCGCAGCCGGCGTGACCCTCGGTCCGGCGTCGGAGCTCGACGACCCCGAGACGACGTCCATCCTTGGCGGCCTCGGACGGCCGAACGACCTGTTCGGACTCATGAACGACGCCTTGTGCCTCTCTCCACTGGTGCTGCACATCCCAGAGGGCGTCCATCTCGATCGACCCATAGCCTTCATCGACTGGCTTGACAGTGACGGCGCGATGACATTCCCCAGGGTGGCAGTGCGCCTGGAGGCCCGCAGCTCGGCGACGCTCATCGAGTGGCACGGATCGAGCGATGTCTGCGCCCTCGCGGTCCCCCTCACAGAACTCGACGTGGGTTCGGAGTCCTCACTGGCTCACGTCGTCGTGCAACAGCGCGGCGCCCGTGTCACCCAGATCGCGTCGACCGTCGCGTCCGTTAGCCAGCAGGCCACCTTCGACGGTTGCCACGCCGGCATAGGCGGTGACTATGCCCGGTCGAGCGCGGACTGCCGGCTGGCTGGACGTGGGTCTACCGGCAACCTCTCGGCCCTCTTCTTCGGCGAGGGCACCCAGATGCTCGACTTTCGCACGTTCCAGGACCACCGGGCGCCCGACACGACGAGCAACCTGCTGTTCAAAGGTGCACTCGGCGGATCCTCGCGGTCGGTGTACAGCGGCTTGATCAAGGTCGAGAAGCAGGCTC
>JAHFUU010000325.1:2726-4273 GCA_023264915.1 Microthrixaceae bacterium
TGCGTGGGCCGAGTCGGTGCCGACGCTGGAGATCGAGAACAACGACGTGCGTTGCAGCCATGCCTCTACGGTCAGCCCGATCGATCCAGACCAGCGCTTCTACCTCGAGAGCCGGGGCGTGCCCACTCAAGTGGCAGAGCGCTTGATCGTGGCGGGCTTCTTCGACGACGTGCTCAATCGGATCCCGTCTGCGGGCGTCGTGGCGTTCTTACGTGAAGCAGTGCGATCCCGCCTCGACAGCGGAGCGGCCGCCCAAGAGCCCGCGGTCATGGAACCATGACCGAAGAACGCCTGTGCTCGGTGACCGATGTCGGTCCGGGAAAGGCCCGGCGCTTCGAGCTTGGTGACCTGAGCGTCGCAGTGGTGCGGATCGGTGATGGCTGGTATGCGATCGGTGACCGGTGCTCGCACGAGGACGTGTCGCTCTCGGAAGGAGAGGTCCTCGGTGACACCGCCGAGATCGAGTGCTCCAAGCACGGGAGCTGCTTCTCGCTGACCGACGGCCAGCCGAGCTGCCTGCCCGCGACCAAGCCGGTGCCGGTCTATGACATCCGAGTCGATGGTGACGACGTCTACCTGGTGGTGCCCTGATGGCCATGAGCGAGCTTCGCATCCAAGATCTCAAGGCGGCCGTGGGTGGGCGCGAGATCCTCAACGGCATCGACCTGGTCGTGCGCAGCGGTGAGGTGCACGCTGTCATGGGGCCGAACGGATCGGGCAAGTCGACGCTGTCCCATGTTCTGGCCGGCAAGCCGGGCTATGAGGTGCTCGGCGGCCGTGTGCTGCTCGATGGTCTCGACCTGTTAGGGATGCCAGCGTGGGAGCGGGCCCAGGCCGGGCTGTTCCTTGCGATGCAGTACCCGATAGAGGTGCCAGGCGTCTCTGTGGAGGCCATGCTTGCCGAGTCGTTCCGCGCCAGGGGTTCTGACCCTGGCCAGATCCCGGCACTGGTGACCTCTGAGGCCGAGCGCATCGGGTTCGCGCCCGGAATCGTGCAACGCCCGCTGAACGTGGACCTGTCCGGTGGTGAGAAGAAGCGCAACGAGACACTCCAGCTCGGTGTGCTGGGCCCGAAGTTCGCGGTCCTCGACGAGCTCGACTCGGGGCTTGACATAGATGCCCTCCGAGCGTGCTCGCGCCGGGTCGAGCAGGCGACGGCTGAAGGTGACCCACCGCTGGGTGTGCTGGCCATAACCCACTACAGCCGCTTGCTCAACGAGCTCAAGCCCGACGTGGTGCATGTGCTGGCACGAGGCAGGATCCAGGTCACAGGAGGACCCGAGCTGGCCACTGAGCTGGAAGAGACGGGATACGGGGCCTACGGCGGCGAGCCCGAGGTGCCCACCGAGCCCGATCATGCCCCCCGCGAGCTCGATCCCTCTGCGTTCCCCGGGGTCAGCCCGTAGGTCCTGCCTCGTCCAGGCCCTGGGTGAGGGTGTTCCAGGCGAGGGTGGCGCACTTGATGCGCACTGGGAACTTGACCACACCACGGAGAGCCTCGAGGTCACCGAGCTTCACGTCGGGGAGCTCGTCGATGACCGCTTCGT
>JAHFUU010000326.1 GCA_023264915.1 Microthrixaceae bacterium
ATGCGATCCTTGACGGGGGGCCGTGCGCCGTCGGGGTCGAGTCGACGATCGTGGAACTGTCCGGCTTCGAGCCTGAAGTCCTTCGCCCAGGCGGGGTCAGCATCGAACGGCTGAGCGAGGTGTTGGGCACGACCCCCCGCCTCTGGCTCGGGGACGGTGATGCTCGGGCCCCGGGGATGCTCGCCTCCCACTACGCGCCCAAGGCACGTATCGAAGTGGTCTCAGCCAAGGACGCGTGCGCGCGTGCCGAGGCCCTCATTAGTGCCGAAGTGGTCGGCGTGCTGGCCCCTTGTGAGATCGAGGGCCTGCCGCCCCCGGTGATATCGCTAGGTCCCGCGGGGTCCCCGGCCAACTTCGCACGACTCCTGTACGCGAGGCTGCGCGCGGCAGACCGCAAAGGGCTCGATGTCCTCTTGGTGGTCCTGCCACCTGACGAGGGCATCGGGTCGGCAGTACGAGATCGACTTGCTCGGGCCGCGCGCCGGTGAGTGGGTGGTGCTCGCCTTGCGCAGCCGGCTCGAATAGCCTGGTGACGCTGTGATCGGGCTGAAGCGAGCGCTGTTGGGGTCCCGTGCGGTCGCGAGCCTGTCGTTCCTTCTCGCAGGCGTAGCGGTCCTGGTGGCCCTGGTCCTGTGGGTGACGGTCGGGCCACAGGCGGCCCTGGTCGTGGTGGCGGCGATCGCTGTGGGCGTTGCCGCTGCGCGCCTCTACCTGTTCGTCTCGGTGCGCGGACGCTTCGACGCGCTCACCTACCTGGCACATGAGGCCGTGGTGGTGGTCGACAACGACTACAGGGTCATCTACGCAAGCCCGTCCGCGGTCGCCGTCTTGGGGCTGGCCCTGGACCGGACCTCACGGCTCCATCCCTCAGACGTAGTGCATCCGGGTGATCTCGATTCGGTGCTTCGGGTATCCGAGGCTGCCCGCGCCACGCCGGGCAGCCACTACGAGGTCACCTTCAGGGCTCGCAACCCGATCAAGGGCTGGCGCTGGGTCGAGGTCGCGGGAACGAACCTGCTCCATGACTCCAAGGTCGGTGGAGTGGTGAGCACCATCCGCGACGTCACCGAGCAGCTCCAGCTGGAGGCGAGGTTGAAGCACCTCGCCGACCACGACGAGCTGACGTCGCTGCCGAGCCGCCGGCCGCTGATTGCCCACCTGGAGGTTGCGCTGGCGAACAACCGGCGGTTCGGGGGCCGTGTGGCCGCGCTGTTCTTGGACGTGGACCGCTTCAAGGTCGTCAACGACAGCCTCGGTCACCAGGCCGGGGACAGGCTGCTCCAGGAGCTGGCCTCGCGGCTGAGCAAGGCTCTCCGCCCTCAAGATCGCGCAGGGCGGTTCGGTGGTGACGAGTTCGTGATCATCGTTCCCGATGCTGCGGGGCCGAGCGAGGTGATCGACATCGCTGACCGCGTGCGCCGTGAGGTGGGCGGGTCCTTCGTGCTGGGCGACGAGGAGGTCTTCGTCACGACCAGCATCGGGATCGCGCTGGCGCTCGGCACCGAGAGCCCAGAGGAGCTTCTGCGCGACGCTGACGCAGCGATGTATGAAGCCAAGGCTGGCGGTCGCGACCGGGTCAAGCTGTTCGACGGAGCGATGCGGCTTCAGGTGGTCGAGCGGCTCGACATCGAGCAGTCCCTCCGCCGAGCACTCGAGCGCGACGAGTTGTGCGTGCACTACCAGCCTGTGGTCGGGCTCGGCACAGGCCGGATCCAAGGCGTCGAGGCCCTCGTCCGCTGGAACCATCCCGAACGTGGCTTGCTCATGCCGGGTCAGTTCCTCGCGGTGGCCGAGGAGACCGGGCTCATCGTCGACATCGGAAGGCTCGTCCTGCGTGAGGCCTGCACGCAGGCCAGCTCGTGGCACGGGTCGAACGGCACCGGCGAGCAGGACCACGGCTCGAGATCCTTGCCGGGCCAGGATGGGTCCTCAGGCCGGCTGCTGCCGACCTACGTGAACCTCTCGGCCCGTCAGCTGGCCGACGCCAACCTGGTCAACGACGTGCAAGAGATCATCGACCTCACCGGCGTGCATGCCCCATCCATCCACTTCGAGATCACCGAGGATGCTCTAATGGTCGACACGGTCGCCACGAGATGCACGCTGGTCGCCCTCAGGAACCTCGGAGTCAGGCTCGCCATAGATGACTTCGGCACCGGCTACTCGTCCCTCAGCTACCTCAAGCACTTCCCGGTGGACTCTCTCAAGATCGACAAGGCCTTCGTCGACGGGCTCGGCAACGACGCTGGCGATGCGGCGATAACCGCAGCCATCGTCGAGGTGGCACAGCACCTGGGTCTGACGACTGTCGCCGAAGGCATCGAGCGGCTCGATCAGGCCGAGTGGCTGGCGGCGCTGGGATGTGATCTCGGGCAGGGATTCCACTACGCGCCGGCGATGCCGGTGGACGAGCTGGCAGACATGCTCGCCCTCGGCGTGGTCTGAGGGGCCGAGGATCACATCCTGACCACTTGACTCGTCGGGACGGGCGGAGCCCCGCCAGAAGCCTCGACGGTTGAATCACGTGAAGCGCGAGTCAAGTTCTGGCCGAGGCAAGCCCGAAGATGCCAGGGAGCAGCGTGACGTTTCACCTCACTCGCATCTTCGGACTTGCCCGTGCGAACCGCGAGCGGCAGCGAGGGGGCCGTTCGCACGGAACCAGGTGTGTGCGCCGACGGCGCCCCACGAGATAAGGGGCCGAGGATCACAACCCGACCACATGACTCGTCGGGACGGGGCGGAGCCCCGCCAGAAGCTCACAGGAGGGCTTCGTAGAGCTCGGCGAACCTGTGGGCGATCCCCGACCACGCGTACCCGTGGCGGATCTGGTGGTAGGCGTTGTGGGCTCGCCTCTCGCGCTCGTCGTTGTCAGCAGCCGCCTCGATCAAGGCAGAGGCGAGGGCTTCGGTGTCGTCCGCGGGCACGAGCCACCCGTTCGGCTCGCCAGGGACGGTGTTCACGAACGACACCGGGCCGCCGGTTCGGGTCGCGATCACCGGTCGGCCACATGCCATCGCTTCGAGGTAGACCTGACCGAAGGGCTCGTTGAACGAGGGGGCGACCATCACGTCAGCGCAACAGATGCCGGTCGGCAGCTGGCCATGGTCACGCCATCCGACGAAGAAGACCCCATCGATGCCGAGCCGGTCGACGGTCTCGGCGGGATGCTCGCCCTCCCACTCCCCAGGGTTTCCGCCCCAGAGCACCAGCGGTGAGCGGAACGAAGCATCAAGGGATCGCGCTCGCGCGTAGGCGGCCACGAGAAGCGGGACTCGCTTGAAGCTGAGGTAGCGCCCCACGAACAACATCACCGGCGGGCCGTGTCGGCCAGAGCCAGGAGTTGGGAAGAACGTCTCGAACTCTGATCGCGTGCACCTCCGCGAGCCTGGCTTGCCAGACACGTCCCACCCCAGGGGCTCGTCGATCAGCCAGCGGCGCCACAAGCGGTGCCGCGTGGCGGGGGAGAGGCGCTGCTCGTCGAAGCGCGCGGTGTCGACACCGTTGGCTATGACACTGATGCCTGTTGCGTGAAGGCCCAGGAGCCTCACCGCCTCGCGCCGGTCATGATCGGAGATGCAGATCACGTGGCTGGCCCGATGCGCCCAGTCCACGAGGCGCCGGTTCCACGCGTCGGAGTGGCGCCAGGCGGGCCACCGTGTGGACTCGATCAGGTGATGCTCGTCGTCGCTGAGGGCCTCGAAGTCGTGCGATCCCGTGGCCATCGCCTCGAAGCTCGTGCCGTGGCGATCGAGGAGCTCCCGGCGCCGCCGGATCCCGTCGATCATCTTCAGCTCGGTGCCATGGAGGTGGGCTACCACTGGCCTGCCTGGCATCGCGCGCGCGGCCGCTTCGTGCTGCGCGCTCAGGTGGTGCAGGTGAACGACGTCGCACTCCCGGGCACCCCCGGCGAGGAAGGTGCGTGCCCACAGGTCCACCTGACGCTCGGCTTGTCGATCGTCGAGCGCGGTCATCTGGAGATCCGGTGCCCCCTCACGATCCTCGAAGGATGGATGCACAGGCACGGCAGCAGCCATCGGGTCCCCACCGGTCCGGGCAGCTTCGGAGGCGTCGGTGAAGTCCACCGTCACGAGGTCAAGGTCGCCGTAGAACCCGCGGGCGTTGCCGGGTGCACCCGGGGGACCCAAGGACCCGGTGAAGATCCTCGGTTGCCAGCCGACTGGGGGGAGCGCCCGCGCGAGGTACCGCACCACCTGGGCGGATCCGCCACGGGGGAAGAAGCTGATCCCCATCGCGACACGACGCTC
>JAHFUU010000327.1 GCA_023264915.1 Microthrixaceae bacterium
CCTCGATGCCTTCCTTGCTGGGTGTGGACGAGAGCGCGACCGGCATGGACTTCATCGACAGGAACGCCGACTGGAGCTCGAGGCACTCACCTCTCTGCTCGAGCTGGTCGAGGCGGCGCCGCGCGTCTTCGGCATTGGAGATGCGGGGCGCGGTCTGAGGCAGCTGTGACGGTTCGCTCGATCCGCACCCCGCCAGCACCGGTAGCAGGGACAGCGTTGCCAGGCACGCGATCTCGAGGGCAGAGGTCGCGCCGAGCTGGCGGCGCTGGGTCATGCCCTCGGGTCTCTCGGATCGAGAGCCGGGTTCGCTGACCGCTGGCCACGATGCTGAGGGCTGTAGCGGACGGCGCCACAAGCACCCACGCGATGCGCACGCACGGGGGCCGGGGGAGCTTGCTTTGAGCGCAAGTGACCCATGGACGCTGACCTTACACAGGCTTCGGGTCAGCTGATCACCCGCGCGACACGGGGGGACCGGTTGGGTCCCCCCGTTCGGGATGGCTGTGTTGAGGGTTGCCCCACCTCTGCCGGGGTGGGCATGTGGGGCCGGGCAGGTCGTGTCAGGTGACGGGATCGAGGACCAGGGGCTGGTCCGGGCACCTGTTCCCGACTCGGTCGCGGATCTTTTCGACCAACTGCACCAGGTGGTCATGGATGGCGCGGACCCGAGCCATGAACTGATCGATCTTCTGGACGAGAGCCGTCTTGCCCGCGGCCTCCGCCTTGGCCCTCAGCTCTGCGAGCTTGTGTGCCGCCTGCTTTAGCCGCTCGTTGACGGCCTTGATCCGTTCGAGGATGTTGTGCACTCGCTGGCACACCTGGCCGTCAGGGCGGTCGACGCCTTGGGGGGCAGCTGGAGACGGTGCAGCTGTCTCGGCCGTGGCCACTCCCGCTACGCCGAACACCATGGTCATGGCGAGAAGGGTTCCGGCTAGGTACTTTCGTACGGTCATCAGGGGCTCCTTTGATCCAATCAGTCGGTTCCGGCACGCTTCCCGTCCGCCAGGACTGACGCCTCCGTACCAGAAGGTGCAGGTCATGGGATCTGCACCGGCCGATGGTCACACCATCTTGGGCAGATGTGAGGAAGCTGTTAAGAGCCGGCGAGGGTTCGGGTAGAGCGTCCCAGCATTCTTGGGGGCTGCGCCCCCACGCTCCTCGCTGACGCTCGGGTGAACTGCAAGCGCCTAAGCGGGCCGGGGAGCGCGATCGGGATCCCTGACGCGCGACCGCCGCCCCAGGGTCGGGAGGGGGCGGCGGTCGGGTGGTTGGGTCCTTCGAGTGGTGAGCTCGAAGGTGGTGGGTGTGGTCTGTTCAGTATACGACGGCCAAGTGTCAAGTGGGGGGATGGTCGTCGGGTCGCCACCGAAGCGCCCAGTTCAGCCGAGAGGTGGGCATGTCGGTGGCCGTGCTGGCTGAGGGCAACGTCCACGACACACGTGGTGCGCCCCGAGGACCAAGCGCCCTGCCCGGTCGCCAGATCAGTCGAGCTGATCCAGCGATGCAGCTCCGGCGGCTGCGGCCATCGAGGACACGGCGACGCTGAGGATGCTCTTGGCGAGAGGGATCTGCCTGGCGCCAAGCGCCGCGGCCGCGGCGTCGATGGAATCAGAGACGGCAGCGACCATCACCCACGAGCGAACCGGTTCACCGGTGTTCAGGGCGTGGAGCGTGCACGCACCCAGGCCGAGATCTCGGATCCCCATAGCCCGGAATGCGATCTTGGCAGCAGGCGATCTGGCGCCGTCGCCGACCCACAGGCGACCTACAGAACCCGGTGCGATCGTGAGCAAAGCACCCACCGCGACGCGCCCAGCTGCCAGCATCCGAACCAGTTGGCGATGATCCATCCTCGGGAGTCTGCCAGGTCGCCCTGGAATCAGCTGAGTTGCAGGCTCCTCGACACCGGACACCTGCGCCTGGTCGCACCCAGGTCATCAACTGCATCAAAGGGCTGACGATCGCAATGCCGAGATGAGATCGTCGATCTCTCGCAGTGAGTTGTAGCCATGAGGGGAGACGCGGACGCCCCCGCCGCGGACTGACACCTGGAACCCGCGCTGGGCAACAAGATCAGCCACCGTTGAAGTGTCAGATCCCGGAACAGCAAAGGTCACGATGCCCGACCTGCCTTCGGCCCGATCAGACAGCACCGTGGCACCAAGGCCCCCCAACCCCGTAGCGAGATGGTCCGCCAGAGTGTCCACGTGGCGCCAAAGCTGCTCGGTTCCGGCCTTGAGGATCAGGTCGATCGACGCGTGCATGCCGCAGATCGTGATGTTGTTGTAGGTGCCCCCCTCGAACCTCCTCGCGGTGTCGTCATATGCAAGATCGAGGTTCTCGAAGTCGTCGCGGTGGATGACCGAGGCCCAACCGGGCTCGAGCGGGCGGAGCAAGTGTCGGCAACGGCTTGCCACATAGAAGACTCCGATGCCGACGGGGCCGAGCATCCACTTGTGAGAATCGGCCATCGCGAAGTCGACGTTCCAGTCCTCCAGCGCCGTGGGGATGAGACCGGCTCCCTGGATCACGTCCAGACACACCATCGCGCCGTACCGATGGGCCAGCTCGACCAACCTCGGAGCATCGAGGCGGTAGCCGCGCGCGTACTGGACCCAGCTCGCCGCGACCAGCTTGGTGCCGCCCCGGCGCTCGTTGTCCTCGAGTGCCTCGGCGAACACCTCGATGGGCAACGCGTGTGTCTCGCCGACCGGCTTGATGATGTCGACCTCGACCCCGAGCTCGCGAAGCGACAGCCACGGGTAGATCGTCGAGGGGAACTCGAAGTCAGGCACGATCACCCGGTCTCCGCGCTTCCAGCTGAGCCCGTTGGCGACAAATCCGAGCCCTTCGGTCGTGTTCTTCACGAAGGCAAGGTCAGAGGGGTCAACTCCGAGGAGTGCGGCAGCGGCCGATCTCGCCCTCTCCTGGGCATCCTGCCAATGGTCGAAGTTCGCAGCGCCGGCGCGCACGAAGTCATCGGTGATCTCAGCGATCGCCTTCTGAGCCGCAATCGGCAGGGGGGAGACTCCGGCGTGGTTGAGGTAGTGGAACCTCTCACAGACGGGGAACTGTGATCGCGGAAGTGGGGTCTCTGTCACCTAGCGTCCTCTTTGGTTGAAGTTCGTGAATCGCGGATCAAGTCTGGCCGAGGCAAGCGATGATGCCAGGGACGGGCGGCCACGGGCGGCCCATGGCGTCCAAGGCCATTCGCCGGGCGCTGCGCCCACGGAGCACGGCCTTCGGTCATGCTCCCCGCGTCCATGCCTCATCTGAGTCGGACAGACCGCACCTCAGTCTGGTAAAGGGTCCTCGCTGCTTGCAGCCGGCATCCATGCGGTACCAGCAGGCCGATCTTGACCGGCCAACTGCTAGGGTGGCGGCCCCAGGGCGATTAGCTCAGTTGGCTAGAGCGCTTGCATGACGCGCAAGAGGTCGTAGGTTCGAGTCCTATATCGCCCACCAAAGAAGTCTCTCTCGAACCCCGTCCGAACAACGTTTCGGCGGGGTTCTTCAGTTCTTGCTCCAAGCGTTCGATCAGATCTTCGGCCAGCAGTTCGGCCATCAGATCTGTCGGCCGGGTGTAGAGCTGGCCTTCGATGTCAACGCCGATGGAATCGAAGAACGCTTGGTTCCAGTGCTTGCGTCCGACCGGGCCGGCTTCGGCGTAGGCCTCGGCGACGTCGCTGATCATGCCCAGTGCCTTGTCGAGGTTGTCGCGGATGGTGTCGGCTTCGATCTGGGCGCTCTTCAGGTCGGCGTGGGTTTCACCGAGTTCGCGGGTGATGCGGTCTTGTTCTCGTTTGAGCATGTCGATGCCGATGGCGTCGTTGAAGTAGGCCTGCAGGACCTTGTCTCGTTCGATCTCCAGTCGGGCGATGCGCTTGGTCTGTTTCTCGGTCTGGTCCTTGGCGTGAGCCGTGCGGTGCTCTAAGGCCTGGTTGATGAGCGCCCGAATCTTGTTCTGGCGTTCTTCACTCAGGTGGATGGTGGCGTAGTGGTCGACGATCTGCCGTTCGATGGTCTCGACCGGCAGGTACGGCAGTTGGCATTCAGTGCGATGCATCTGATGCCCCAGGCAGAAGAAGTAGTCGTAGAGCCCACCGCGACGTCCCCGGGAGCGAGAGAACGACAGTCGTGAGCCGCATCGGCCACAGATGATGGTGCCCTTCAGGTAGTGCGGGTGTTGGCGAGACTTCTCGCCGTTGCGCCGCGCCGCCAGGATGGCTTGGACTCGGGCGTACGTGTCGACATCGA
>JAHFUU010000021.1 GCA_023264915.1 Microthrixaceae bacterium
AGGGCCTCCCCCACCCCGCGGATCAGTGTCCAACCTCGGCTCTTTGGGTCCGCGACGGGCGATCAAGCTCTGGGGATGCTCGCGGCGAGGCCGTCGATGATGTCGGCTTCGCTCACCAGGCACTCCTCGAAACCGAAGTCGCGCATGATCTCGACGAGGATGCATGTGCCGCCGACGATGACGTCCGCCCGTTCACGCGCGAGGCCCGGGTTGTGGACTCGGTCCTCGAAGCGCTCGGTGGCAAGGGTTCTGAACACGTCCTCAGCGGCCGCCTTGGTCAGGATGAAGTGGTGGACGCGGTCACGGTCATAGTGGGCGAGGCCCATCTCGACAGCCGCAACCGTCGTGATGGTGCCAGCGAGACCCACGAGGGTGCGCGCTGCCGACGCGCCCGGCAAGGCACGCTTGACGTCCGCCAAGCGGTCCTGCACGGCCGACAGGCATGCCGTCAGCTCCTCGGCAAGTGGCGGATCATGATGGAGGTACTTCTCGGTGAGGCGCACGCACCCGATGTCACATGAGACGACTCCACCGACCTCGCTCGTGCCGCAGATCAGCTCGGTGGACCCACCACCGATGTCGACGACCAGGAAGGGCCCGAGTCCCGGATCCAGATCGCTGGTGGCGCCCCTGAAGGAAAGGGCCCCCTCCTCGGTGCCGGAGATGAGCTCAGGTGCCGACCCCATTATCTCCTCGGCAGGTTCGAAGAACGCCGACCGGTTCTTCGCGTCACGTGCAGCAGAGGTCGCTGTCATGCGCAGCCTCGTGACGCCCAGCCTGTCGATGATCTCGCGGTACTCTCCCAGGACCTCGAGGGTTCGCCCGATCGCCTCGGAGTCGAGCATCCCTGTGGAATCGACCTTGTGGCCCAGGCGAGTGATCCGCATGAGGCGCTCGACGACATCGGCCTTTCCGCCGGCCCCGTGGCGATCCACCACGAGCAACCGAGTCGAGTTGGTGCCAACGTCTATCGCCGCAACCCGATCCTCGCCCGTCAACTGAGGTCTCCATTGGACAGCCTCTCATGCACCCACTGCCCGACCGGGTCGTCGCCGCCGGCCAGGAACCAGGCGTAGTGGGCATGAAGGCACTTCACGCCGCGCCGCGTGCCACCGACGCCTCCCGCGGGCCGAGGGCCAGACCAGTCGTCCGAAATCAACTCATCACGGCCTGCCCGGTAACGCTCGTGCGCCTGTGCCAGCTTGTCCGAGTCCACCTCGCTCTCGGCCAGACGGACACCACCGCGGGTCTCGATCCGGGACACAGCCTTGCAGAGTCTGGGTGACACCAACCAGTACAGGGTCGGCATCGGTGTCCCGTCGTGGAAGAAGGGTGCGTTCTTGATGACTCGAGGATCGCCGTCCAGACCCCGAACCGCAATCTCGAAGCTGCACGACGGCTCACGGCCCAAGAGCTCGGCGACCCGGTCGAGATCCTCTGGGGTCA
Organism: Microthrixaceae bacterium; assembly: GCA_023264915.1. GTDB lineage: Bacteria > Actinomycetota > Acidimicrobiia > Acidimicrobiales > Acidimicrobilacustridaceae > JACPNV01. Next base: position 1,447 of record JAHFUU010000021.1, read on the forward strand.
CCGTCTGATCACGCCGATCGCCAGACACGGGTGTCTCTCAAGCCCCGCGGCGACGGCGACGGAGAGCGCGCAGGACCAACATGGCGATGAGGATGGCGACGAGCACCGGGATTGCACGCTTGGCGACCGACGAACCGGCCGCACCCACCAAGTCGACGGGTTCCGGGTCGGGCGAATCGATCTTGCGCAGTGCCGGCTCGCCGGCACCGACGCCACCTGGCGGTACCGGAGAGGACTCAGGTCCCGAACCGTTTCCCGACACAGGCTCGGCGAGAGGTGCCGCCCCGGGTTCTTCGGCCGCGCTGTCGGCTGCGGTGGGCGCAACGGGCTCCGCTACCGGCGAGTCGGCCGGGGTCTGTACCGCCTCAACCTTCGGCCGAGCCGCCTTCGTGCCCGCCGACGTCTTGGTTGCCGGCTTCTTCGCCGGCGCCTTCTTGGTCGCCTTCTTCGTCGACTTCTTGGCTGACTTCTTGGCTGACTTCTTGGCGGCCTTGGAGGCTTCTTGTGCCGCCTTCACCTGCTCGACGACCTGATCCTCGTCCGCCAAAGCGTGATCGGCCGATACCTGACCGCCCGATGCCCGGTCGCCAGCGTCTTGGCCACCCGAGAGCACCGTGCTCTCGAGGTTGTCGGCGAACTGCTTCATGAGCTTCGTGCTCACCTCGACCATCACGCCGCGCCCGAACTGGGCGACCTTGCCCGTCACGTTGAGGTCGGTCACGACATGAACCCGAGTTGCCTCACCGACTGGTTCCAGTGTCGCGGTGACGGTGGCGTTGGCATTGCCCTGCCCGCGAGAGTCGCGGCCCGAGGCGTCCAGCACGGCCTTGTAGGCCTCTTGATCGCGTTCGACGAACCGCGCCGCGCCTTTGTACTGGGCTGTGACGGGCCCGACCTTGACCTTGACGAAGCCGCGGTACTCGTCTCCCTCGATCTCTTCGAGCTTTGCTCCGGGCAGGCATGGAGCGATCCTCTCGACATCTGTCAACACTGCCCAGGCGCGTTCGATGGGGACGCTCACCTCGAAGTCGTTGGTCAGCTCCATCGGTCGAAGTCCTCCGTCGTGTCGATGTCGACGCCGTTCCCAGGGCACGGTACCTCGCCCACCAGGTCAGGGCTGAAACGCATGACGGTTCGCATACCTTCGTCACCCTCGGTGGGAACACGTGGCCAGACCTCGCGCGCAAGCCGTACGGGGTGCCCTCGCTGGGCTCCATAGGTCGCCACGCCGACAGGCCGGTCCCGGTACTCGGCCAGGCGACGCCATGCCTCTGCCGTCACGAACGGCTGGTCACCCAACCCGACAACCATCGCTTCGACGCCCAACGGTTCGAGGTGCGCGAGAGCGACCTGCAACGACGATGCCATGCCGGTCCTCCAGCCTGGGTTGACCAAGACGCTGAGGCCGCCCGGAAGCAGGGCTTCGATCTCGGTGTGGGATGCCCCGACCACCACGACCGTCTCAGTGAGAGACGCGCCGAGTGCGGCCACCACGGCCCAGCTCAGCAAGGGTTTGCCCCGGATCGGTGTCGTCAACTTGTGGCTCGGTCCCCCGTGCCTTCGACCCGCGCCGGCCGCCAGCACGACCGCTGCGGCGCTCATGGCCCCTCGGATGCGTGGCCCATCGGCACAACGTAGTGTTCTGAGGTGAGCTGGATCGACGACGACATGTCCGCCATCGCGCGGGTCACGATGGTGCTTGCTGACGCTGCCCAGGTTGCCGACGGCAAGCTGTTCATCCTGGGAGGGGGCCTGGCCCACCTCGGTCCTCAATCCCAGCCGCTGTCGGTCGCCCTGCTCATCGAGGTTCCTTGGGACCGTGCCAACATCGAGCACGACTGGAAGTTGGAGCTGCTCGACGAGGACGGCGCGCCGGTGATGCATGACGGGTTGCCGGTGATGGTCGGCGGAACCTTCGAGGCCGGCCGCCCCGCCGGGCAGACACCTGGCACGGCCCTCGGCGTACCGCTGGCCATCAACTTCAGCGCGCTACCCGTCTCCAGTGGTCACAGCTACCTCTGGCGGCTCGCCATCAACAACACGAGTGAGCCGGACTGGCAGCGCCGGTTCTCAGTGCGCACGTCCTAGGCGTGAGCTGGCAGGTGGGTCTTGACCCTTGGTCGGATGGATCGGCCCCGTGGACTCGCGCAGCGAGACAGCGCTGCGCGCGTTGCCGCACGCGATTATCTCCGCGCAGATGGCGATTGCCACCTCCTCGGGAGTGCTCGCTCCGATGTCGAGGCCTATCGGCGCCCGCAGCCGACCGAGGTCGGCCTCGCTGACCCCTTCGGCTCGCAGAAGCTCAACCCGCTTCGCGTGGGTCGCTCGGCTTCCCAGGACGCCTATGTAGCCTGCATCGCTCGCCAGGGCCCTCACCAGTGCCGGGACGTCGAACTTGGGGTCGTGGGTCATAACGCACACAGCGTCACGAGCGCCCAGCGGCCGGCAGGACGCAGCCATCGCCTCCAGGTACCTGTGGGGCCACTGAACGGCAACATCATCAGCCAAGGGGAATCGGTCGGTCGTCGCGAACACCTCGCGGGCGTCACAGTCGATCACCTGATGCCCCAACAGCTTGCCGGCCCGGACCAGAGCTGCCGCGAAGTCGACGGCTCCGAAGATGACCAGTCGAGGCGAGGGAAGCCAAGACTCGACATAGACGGTCGCATCGAACCCGCCACCTCCGGTCGACACGTGGTGGTACGAGATCCGGCGCTGACCATCGGCGAGGGTGGCCGTCGCGTCCTGGGCAGCCACCGCGTCCAGCGCGGCATCGCCGAGGGACCCAGCGATGATCTCGCCGCCTTGGGTGACGAGCATCTTGGTCCCGGCGCGATGACCCTCGACAAGGGTGAGCACCGCCACCGCTCGGCCCGCGTCGATCGAGGCACGCCACGCATCGAAGGCCTCGTCGAGCTCCAAGCGCTCGAGGAAGAGCTTGACGGTTCCGCCACAGGTCAGACCCACGGCGAAGGCCTCCTCGTCGGTGTACCCGAAGGAGCGAAGCTCGCCTCGAGTCGAGCCTGGCGGAAGGGCGAGCAGACCAAGCGCTTCTGACACCACGGCACCTTCGATGCAGCCTCCGGAGACCGAGCCGATCACCTGCCCGCTCTGGTTGACAGCCATGGCCGCTCCAGGCTGGCGTGGGCCTGATCCCCGCACCTCTACCACCCGCGCCAGCACCACCTCCTCGCCTGCCTGGCGCCACCGTTCGAGCTGATCGAACAGCTGCCTCACGTCGACTCCTGTCAGCGGGTGGTCACGACGGTGAAGTTGGTGGAAGTGGAGACAGCGGCCGCGAGCACCAGGAAGTAGACGAGGCCGAAGGCGATGTAGAGGATAGGACCGGCGATCATGCCCACCAACGCCCAGGTCTTGGCCTTCCGGGCCGATTCGGCAGCACCCTGGTAATCACCGACCGCCCACTTGTTGTCGACCTGGAGCGAGAAGACCAGGGACACGACGCCGGCCGGCAGGCAGCAGAGAAGGAGGCATACGATCGCAAACACGAGGTTGTTGTCGGGCTTCTCCATCGGCACCTCCAGCTCACAGATGTTCGTCGAGGGCCACGTGAAGGTGGTCGTCGTGCGTGCAAGGTAGCCCAAGCACCGGCCGCTGGGCTCGGATCACCTCAGCGCGCAGGCCTCACGTCAGCACCGGGGGGCGTTGAGGTGGTAGCTGTGGTGCTCGTCGCGGTAGTCGGGGCAGCCGAGTTGGGGTCGATGACGTTCGGCGGCTGTGCCTTCATCTTCTTTCGCATGCCGTCGAAAGGCCACGCATCGGGTACCGCGATCGGGTCTTGTGGGGCCGGCATCACGTGGTAGACCTCCTCGCCCGGCCTGACAAGCCCGTACTGCTCGCGCGCGACCTGCTCGATCTCTGTGTCGGTGTTCAGCCGAGCAAGCTCGTCTGCTGCCCGGCGGTTTTCAGCGGTCAGCTGGGCAAGGTGGGCCTGGGCACTGCCGATCACTTCCTTCTGCTCTACATATGACCTTGCCGGGAACATGCCGATCAGCATCACACAAGACACGATTCCAGCCGCGAGCACGGGGAAGACCAGAGCGCTCAGGCCTCTACCGATCGCTCGCCGGCACGCCACGAAGGCCCGGGCTGCGATCGGCCGCTCTCGGTCGCCGCCTTGGGCTCGACGCGAACGATCAGAGCCCTCGGTGCTGCGTGCACCGGCCCGCTTCGATGCGACACGGCCCAGCCTCATCCGGGGGCTGACCTCCCGGCCAGTGCCGCGCCACCCCAGTACGCGGCAGACTCACCCAGGTCGTCCTCTATGCGAAGCAGCTGGTTGTACTTGGCCACCCGGTCGCTGCGCGCGGGCGCTCCGGTCTTGATCTGGCCGCAGTTGGTCGCCACAGCGAGATCGGCAATCGTGACATCTTCTGACTCTCCGGAACGGTGCGACATCACTGACCGGAATGCGGCGCGGTTGGCCAGCTCGACCGCGTCGAGAGTCTCGGTCAGCGACCCGATCTGGTTCACCTTCACAAGGATCGCGTTGGCGACCTGGGCGGTGATCCCTCGCGCCAGACGCTCGGTGTTCGTGACGAACAGGTCATCCCCGACGAGCTGGACGCGGTGACCAACCGCGCTGGTGAGCTCGGCCCACCCGTCCCAATCGTCCTCGGCGAGGCCATCCTCGATGCTGACGATCGGGTACCTGTCTGTGAGCTCGGAGAGGTAGCCGCACATCTCAGAGGGCGACAGCGAACGCCCCTCCCCCGAGAGGTTGTAGGTGCCCTCGGCGAAGAGCTCCGTGGCAGCCGCGTCGAGCGCGATCGCGATCTGGCCGCCTGGCTCGAAACCGGCCTGCTCGATCGCCTGCACGAGCAGCTGAACCGCCTCTTCGTTCGATCCGAGGTTGGGCGCGAAACCACCCTCGTCACCGATGGCCGTAGACAGGCCACGGTCTCCAAGCACCTTCTTGAGAACGTGGTAGGTCTGGGCTCCCCACTGCAGCGCCTCGGAGAAGGAAGCCGCGCCGAGGGGCATGATCATGAACTCCTGGAGGTCCACGTTGTTGTCGGCGTGCTCGCCACCGTTGAGGACGTTCATCATCGGCACGGGGAGCACATGCGCGTTCACGCCCCCGACATAGCGGTAGATGGGGATGCCGAGCTCGTCGGCCGCGGCCTTTGCCACGGCGAGACTCACTCCGAGGATGGCGTTGGCACCCAGCCTCGCCTTGTTGTCGGTGCCGTCGAGGTCGACCAGGAGCCGGTCGACTCCCCTTTGATCGAGGGCGTCCCACCCGCACAGAGCGTCGTGGATCTCGCCGTCGACATGGCTGACAGCCTCGAGCACGCCCTTGCCGCCATAACGCTCTTGCCCGTCGCGAAGCTCCACGGCCTCGAACTGTCCCGTTGATGCCCCGCTCGGCACGATGGCACGGCCGCTGGCGCCCGTGTCCAGTACCACCTCGACCTCAACAGTCGGGTTGCCTCTCGAATCCAGGACTTCGCGTCCCGCGATCTGCTCGATGGTGCTCACGTCTTGCTCCTGTGGGTGCTCGAAGAATCGTTACATGTGCCGAGCCGGACCTCGTGGATGCCCAGCCGGACCGCGAGATCCGCCGCGCCACGCGGGCGGTAGGCGTTCGTCGATGGCTCAGCAGGCTCAGTCCTCGATGGAGATGGCCTGGCGCGGGCAACGACTGACTGCTTGCTCGATCCTCGGTCGCAGGTCGGCCGGCGGTGCCTCGTCGAGTATGTAGAGCATGTCGTCGTCGCGAACATCGAAGACCTCGGGCACGATGCCCGTGCACACGGCGTTGGATTCACAGAGGTCGAAGTCGACTACGACGCGCATACGAGCTCCTGGTGGCGCGCCTCGCTCGGACGAGGCGGGATGTCAGCAGCTGGAATCTTGCCCCATCCCGCGACCTCCAGTCATTCCTGCCGCCCCGATTGCGCGACGTTCGTGCGGTCCGATGGCCGCGGGGCGACACCGCCCGGGTGCCAAGGAGCCGAGGAGATTCTCTGACGGTCCGTCAGATATCATGGGTTGATGACAAGAGCTGCCCCACTCTCGGGAGTACGGATCATCGAGTGCTCGCTGCTCGGACCGGCAGGCATCACCACGCCCCTCGCAGATCTCGGCGCGGACGTCATCAAGGTCGAGTCGCCATCGGGGGACTACATCCGTGAGATGACCTGGCCCATCGTCGAGGGAACCTCTCTCATGCACCTGCACCTCAACCGCGGCAAGAGGTCGATCGTCTTGGACCTGAAGAGCGACAAGGGCAAGTCCCTGTTCTTCGAGCTCGCCGAAGGGGCCGACTGCGTGGTCGAGGCGATGCGGCCCGGGGCGCTGGCTCGCCTCGGCCTCGGTTTCGAGCAGCTGATCGACGTGAACCCCAGGATCGTGTTCGTAACGATCTCCGGATACGGGGCCAGCGGGCCCTATCAGAACCTCCCGAGCCACGGCATCGCGTATGACACATGGGCGGGGATAGTCACGCCCGCCCATGACCCGGACGGCTTCTGCTACATACCCGAGCACGTTTCGATCGGCATCAACGCAGGCCCCCTGTACGGAGCCCTTGCCATCCTGGCCGGGATCATCCACGCCCGGCACAGCGGTGAAGGGATGCAGATGGAGATGGCCCAGTCCGATGCTGCGGCAGCCTTTGACTGGTACAGGTCCGAGACCTGGAAGGCATACGAGCGGCCCGACAGCGAGGTCACCGGCAACCGGTCAGATGGCTACGAGCGGAGAGCACCGGGTACTGCCGGAATGCGTGAGGGCGTGCGCTACCAGATCTATGAGTCGTCCGACGGGTACGTGCTGTTCATGGCCAGCGAGCAAGCCTTCTGGAAGAACTTCTGTGAGGGCGTTGGCCGCACCGACCTCTTCGAGCGTTGGCCGGGATCGGACTACGCCGACCACGCGCGCAACAACCGGGAGCTCCAGGACGAGCTGCGAACCATCTTCTCGACCCGGACCTCTGCCGAGTGGATCGAGTTCGCAAACGAGCACAACACGACCATCGCTCCTGTGAACACGCCCAAGGACCTCTCTGATGATCCCCAGTTCGAGGCCAGACTTGGCTGGTTGCCACGCGAGGCCCTGGGTGCAGAGCAGCTGCCGTTCCCAGTCAAGGTCGTCAGCGCAGAGCTTCCCGTGCCCTCGCGTGCGCCCCAGCTCGGCCAGCACTCCGAAGCGGTCCTCAAGGACGTGCTCGCGAAGAGCGACGCCCAGATCGCTTCTCTCAAGGCCGGCGGCGCACTCGGGTGAACCCAACCCGGGGCACGGCTGTCCCGCACGCGACAGCCGGCACCTCCGGTCACCAGCAGCGCTCGATCACGGTTGCGGCACAACCCTTCAAGTGACGGGTTGGAGACGACTGCTGCTACGGTCCGGTGAGGTGAAGCTGCTGCTCATCGTCAACTCCTCAGCCTCATCGGTCACCGCTCGAGCAAGGGTGGTCATCCACAAGGCACTCTCGGCTGACCACGACGTGACCATGGCCGAGACCAGCCGCCGCGGGCACGCGACCAGGCTGGCTCAAGGAGCCGCAGCCGATGGGACCGACGCCGTCGTGGTGCTGGGTGGCGACGGCACGCTCAACGAGGCCGCCAACGGGCTGGCAGGATCGACCACCGCACTCGCACCGCTGCCCGGCGGTTCGACCAACGTGTTCTCGAGGACGATCGGGCTGCCCGACGACCCGATAGAGGCCACCGGTGCCCTGCTCGACTCGCTGGGGCGCAAGAACGTCCGGCGTGTCGGTCTAGGTTCGGTGAACGGCCGGTACTTCTTGTTCCATGTCGGGATGGGGTTCGACGCGGCAGTCGTGGCACAGGTCGAGCGCAGGGCTGCTCTCAAGCGCTACGCAAGCCATCCCCTGTTCGTCTACTCGGCCTTTGACACCGCGTTGCGCCACTATGACCGCAGCCGCCCCCGGTTGGCCGTGCAGCACGCAGACGGCTCGGTGATCGATGACGCATACGTCGCCGTTTGCTTCAACTCGAATCCCTACACCTACCTCGGTTCGATGCCCATCAACATCGCCCCGGACGCAACCTTTGACCGCGGCCTGACGATGGTCTCGATCAGGACGCTCAAGATCCACACGATCGTCGCGTTGATCTCGTCGTCGGTTCTCAACAACGGCAAGCGCGTGCAGCGTCACCGCATGGTCGACTACCGCCCGGACCTCACCAAGCTGGCCGTCGTCGGTCACGGTGCCTTCCCCTACCAGGTCGACGGCGACTACCTGGGCGAGACCGAACGCCTCGATCTTCACCACGAGCCCGAGATGCTCGATGTGGTGATGCCCTAGGCGCAGCCCCCGGGGGGACCGCCTGCCCGGATTCAGCCCTGGCACTCAGCTCATCGAGGGTCACGCTGATCGATAACGGCACGGGCGACGTCGGGGACGTTGGTGATGAGGCCGTCGACGCCGAGAGCGAACAGCTCGCGGATGCGAGCCGGATCGTCGACGGTCCAGGTGTTCACCTCCAACCCCAGCAGGTGGGCGTGCTCGACGAGCTCTGATGACACCAGCCATTCGGCAGGGTTGAACGCCACATGGCCGCGGGACCGAGCCAGCACTGCCATCTCGTGCGGATCATCGCAGAGGGCCACGAGCAGGCCGGTGGGAGCCTTTGGGTCAAGTGCGTGGACGCGGTCTATGGCCGCCAGATCAAAGGAGCTGAACAGCACCGCTGGTGTGGCTCCACCCTCGCTGAGCATCCTGTTGACGATCTTCAGGGCTGTGCCTGCGGCCGGATGCTCCGGGTCGTAGTCGGGTTCGCCCGGCGCACTCTTGATCTCCACGTTGACACCGAGTGGTGGTGCGCATTGTTTGCAGGTCTTGAGCACATCGGAAAGCGCTGGGATCTCGGGTGGCAGCTGATCCCTGCGCTGGCCGACGATTGGCGGACCGTTCGGACCCACGGTGGCGTCGTGGTGCACGACCAGCTCGCCGTCGCTCGTACGGCGCACGTCGAGCTCGACCCAGTCCGCCCCGAGCTCGCTGGCACCACGGAAAGCGGCGATGGTGTTCTCGGGAAAACTGCTGGAAGCGCCCCGGTGGGCGACGATCCGAGGGACCCGCGTAGCGCCGGCCCTATCACTCTCAGTGGTCATGCCGATCTCCCTCAAAGATGCGTGTCGGGGATCACAAAAAAGAATTGTTTGATCCCTTGAAACCTGATGGACGAACTACTACCGTGGCCGACGTCCCCCCCAGCCACACGCCCACAAGAGAGGCGGTGGCATGTGAACAGCTTCACGTTTGGTAGCTGCTGCTAGCAAGTCCGCCAGCATCACGCCTGCGTTGGCCCGATTCGTGGAGGCATCGTGGCCCTAACGACGACCCGCTCCCTGTCCCTTACCGTCCAGAACGACGATTGGCGACTCCTGTCTGCTTGCCGAGACACCGACCCCGACCTGTTCTTCCCTGTCGGTACGACAGGTCCGGCGATCGAGCAGATCGACAACGCCAAGGCCGTGTGTCGAGAGTGCGAGGTACGAGAGCCGTGCCTTCAGTTCGCACTGACCACCAACCAGGATTCAGGCATCTGGGGCGGCACCTCAGAGGAAGAGCGGCGCCAGATCCGTCGCCAGTGGCTGGCCAAGAAGCGCCGCACCGCCTGAGCGACCTCGACTGAGCGCGGACAAGCCCAAACCCCGCGCCCCGTTGCACCCAGATGAGCGGCAGCGGGACGACGGTCACGGTGAACCGCGGTACAGGGGCACCGGTCCCGTCGCGGGCTCCTCGCGGACGACTGCCCCGATGGGCACCCTCAACTCGACGATCGTTCCGGGTCGGTCGTGGGGGCCTGCGCCCCGTGACATCCCGATCGTGCCCGCCAGCTCGGTCGTGACGAGCGTTCGCACGATCGACAAACCCAAACCTGTGGCAGAGTCGAGCGAGAAGCCTGGGGGCAGCCCCACGCCGTCGTCGGTGACCCGAACCCACAGCGCCTCGTTGGACTGACCCAAGTCGACTGAGACATGACCCGCGTCGAGATCCGCGGATGGTGGGTACGCATGGTCGACCACGTTCTGCAGCAGCTCGGTCAGCACCACCGCCAGGGGCGTCGCCGTCGCGGCCGGGAGCATCCCTGCCTGCCCGGTGACGGCGAACTGCACCGGATGCTCTGGCGAGATGAGTCCCTCCTCCACCATCCTGACCAGCGGGCGCACGATCTCGATGAAGGGCAGCTCGTCCCCTGGCTCGTGGGACAGCGTCTCGTGGACCAAGGCGATGGAGCGGATCCGGCGCACCGATTCGTCCAGGGCAGCCTTGGCCTCGGGCGAGGAGAGCCTCCGACCCTGGAGCCGGAGAAGTGACGAGATGGTCTGCAAGTTGTTCTTGACGCGGTGGTGGATCTCGCGGATCGTGGCGTCCTTGGACAACAGGAGGCGGTCTCGCCGCCGCACATCTGAGATGTCGCGCAGCAACAGCACAGCCCCTGTGACCGTTCCGTGGTCTAGCAGGGGGATCGTCTGCGCGAGCACCGTGGTGTCGGGGCTCGGCTAGACCTCCTCTATGACAGGGATGGCCTTGGCGAAGGCTGTCCGCACGGTGCTCTCCTGCAGACCTAGCTCGGCGAGCCGCATCCCTTCGGTGTTGGCGTGAATCCCAAGCCGGTGCAGGGCCGATATCGCGTTCGGCGACGCGTACTCGACCCGTCCAGCCGGATCCAGCAGGATCACCCCGTCGCCCACCCGAGGAGGATCGTCGCTCCAGCCTGACTCTCGCGGGAAGGGGAACTCGCCGCTCACGATCATGCGAGCGAAGCGATGGAACACCTCTACGTACGCGCGCTCGAGCTCGCCTGGTGGGCGGCCGAGCGATGGCGCAGACTCGCGTACCGTCACACCGATGGTCACACCCTTGTGCTTGACCGGGATGCACAGAGCCCGCACCAGCTCACGAAGTGCCTCGTTGGGGACCTCGCCGTCGATGATCTCACCGAGCCCCAAAGACCTGGCGACCAGGGGCCTCTCATGGTCGGTGACGGTACGCCCGACCCAGTCCGCTCGATACAGGGTCTGGCTCGTCGTCGGGCGGATGTGCCCGAGGACGATGAAGCGCTCGGCCAGCTCGTCACCACCGCCGGGGTGCCCGACCTTCGCGTACAGCATCAGATCCGCGAAGCTCAGGTCCGCCAGCAGCGCCCAGGACCGGACGAGCCGCTGGAGGTGCTGCACTTGGGCGACGTCCAATGACGTGTGGGCGCGGGCGAGCTCACTCAGGTTTGCCATGGCGGGGCCAAGTCTGCCTCGTCAGCCCTCGGAGATGCCCAGTTGCCTGGGGGGCTGCGCCCCCCCGCACCCTCGCTGGCGCTCGGGATGCTCCCCATTGCCGGCGGGCTCCCTGGCGGTCGCGTCGCCGGCCGGCGCTCTTGGCATCCCCAACAAAGTGTCGATCGCGGATCCGCAAGCGCCTGACCAGCCGGCCTGCACCTGCTCAGCGCTGAAGGCGGCGACGTGACGCAAGGTCGATCAGGCCGACTGTGTAGGTGTTGCCACCGGGTCGGTGACCTCGAAGCCAGTGGGATCGACTCCACCAACAGCGCCCGCCGCGACCTTGATGGCGTCTTGGGGTTCGGCCCTGCTCGTGGGCAGCAGGGCCTCGATGTCTGCGGGGTCCGGCGTGAACGACGGCTGCCCGCGCGACTCGCGGGTGGGTGGCTCCAAGTACATGGCCCTGTAGGTGTGGTTGATCATCCAATAGGTGGCGCTCACGTGCAAGCGACGCCGTCCCAGTTGGCGACGGAGGCGGCCCCTCGTCAGCGACCGCGAGTAGAACTTGCGAAAGGTGCGGTAGACGCCCT
>JAHFUU010000328.1 GCA_023264915.1 Microthrixaceae bacterium
TGGGGTCAGTGAGGACCGCGTTGCTCGCCCATCAGGGAGGTTGGGACGAGATCCTCTTGGTCCTCGCACCGGTCATGGTGCTAGCGGTGATCTTGTGGGTAGCCAACAGGCGTGCGAGACCGAAGCGCTCGGACCAAGGTCACCTTGGTCCGACAGGAGGTCCAAGCCGTGCTCCGTCCCGGCCAGACGACCCTTGTGACTGACTTGGGATGCTGGACGAGACGATGGGTTCTGACCGAAACCCTGGGTCGATGAGGTTGGCCCGTCCGGTGCGGTTTACGCTTGCGCCAGCAGCCGATCGCACAAGCGCCATGGCGCCACAGGGCGGCGAGACCAGGGGGGACCTGACCAGGTGACGACTGTCGTCGTCAACAAGACCGTCGACGAGCAGGGGCTGAGCGCTCTGCTCGAACCGCGCACCGACATGCTCACCGAGGTCAAAGCGGGCAAGGGTCGCTTCGAGTGCGAGCTGGGGCCTTTCGAGGAGTACTCGCGGACCGTCGAGTCCGAGCCGAGGCCCGGCGGCACCTTCGATGTGCAGGAGACCACCGAGTTCAAGCTGTCGATCCCGGTCTGGTGGTGGGCCTTCGTGCCACTGGTCAAAGGAGCGATAAGGCGGCCACCCGCTCCCGGACATGTGCCATGGTGGTCTCCGCCAGACAAGCTCGACGCCAGAGCGGCACGAATACTCGCATACCTTTGCACCTTCTCGGCGATCGCGGGGTACCTGGGGGTCTTGATAAGCCAGACGAACCCCTACTTCCAAAAGGAGTTCGGTTCTAGCGAGACCGAGATCGCGAACCTTGCCACGGCCGTACGGATCGCGGGGATCCTGGCTCTGGGGATCACGTACTTCGCGGACTCGCGAGGTCGCAGGACTGTCCTGGTTGCCGCAACCTACATTGCGATACTTGCAGCCGCCTCAGGCGCGGTAGCGCCCGGACTGTTCTGGCTCGGTGCAACACAGACGGTTGCTCGCGCATGTGATGCTGCCATCGCGGTGTTGATCGCAATCATGGCAGTCGAGGAGCTTCCGGCAGGCTCCAGAGCTTTCGCTGTTTCGGTCGTGACCATGACCGGCGCCATAGGTGCGGGCGGCGTGGTGGTGTTCTTGCAGGTTGCCCACCTGGCTACGTGGGCCTGGCGAATCTTCTACGCCGTGCCCATCGCGCTGCTTCTCGTCATGCCGCGCCTGGCTCGAGCGCTTCCTGAGACGCGTAGGTTCGAGGTCCTCGAAGCACATGAGCTGCACCTTGACGAGCACCCTGATCCACCCGCCGCTGCCTCGGCTGGTCGCTCCGATGCCCAGCCGGACCACAACGCCCACGAACCTGCCGGCGAGGACAGCCCCCACCCTCGGGCCACCACGCCTCACAACGACGATGCGCACCTCCACGGGGGAGTCGTCGAGATCGACTCCAAACGGCGACGCTTCGCAGTCCTGGGCGCTTCCGGCTTCCTCTTCGCGATCTTCTTCACGCCAGCCGCGTTCTACATGAACAAGTGGCTGATAAACGAACAGGGCTACAACGGGTTGCAGATCACGCTCATGCAGGTGCTCACCAACCTGCCCGGCGGGCTTGCCATCGTGATCGGTGGCAAGCTCGCTGACCGGCATGGCCGCCGGCTGATAGGTGCGGCTGGCGTTGCGGCTGGCGTCGGCTTCACCGTGCTGATGTACATGGCGACCGGGTACCCCATATGGGCGTTCTCTGCCTTGTCGACGATCTTCGGAGCGATGTCGATACCCGCGCTCGGGGTCTACGGGCCCGAGCTGTTCGCCACGTCGAACCGAGGCCTGGCCAACGGGGGGATCAACCTCCTTGGTGTCATGGGATCCGTCATCGGTCTCCAGGTTGCAGCTCACATCGCCGCGAACAACGGGGGGCAGTACTCGACGGCCATCCCCATCCTGGGGCTGGCCCCACTGCTGGTCGTGTTCATCATCATGATCTTCTACCCCGAGACCGCGCACCGAGAGCTGGAGGAGCTGAATCCCGAGGACGAGCCACCGCCCCGAACCCTGGCTGAGCTAGATGAGCTCGAGCACCAGCTGGACGACGCGCTCGCGCACGAGCAGGCCATCCACGACCACCACCTCCAAGTGCATCCGCACCGCGAACAGGTTGACCGAGCAGATCCAGCCGAGGAAGCGAGCAACCAGGAACCGGCGAGCTGAACCCGGCAAGCCTCCCGTTCATCTGCCCAACTGGCCACTACCGGGTGATCCGGTGCTCAGCCGAGCCAACTCCTCACCGCTTCCACAACCGCCTCGTCTTGGTTCTTGGGGTCGTGCCCGCCCTTGAGCCACACCAACGACACGGGTGCGGGTATCCGCGCGGCAGACTCTTGCAGCTCATCAGGAGAGCCAAAGGCATCTCTGTCACCGGAGATGAACAGGCACGGAACGCCTATCTCGGAGAAGTGGTCATCTCGAAGGCGTGCGGGCTTTCCGGGTGGGTGCAGCGGGTAGCTCAACAACACGAGCCCCGCGACAGGCAAGCCTTCGGCGACTGCCATCGAGCACATGCGGCCACCGTAGGAACGGCCGCCAATCACGAGATCTCCGGTTCGCACACCGAGGTCATGAGCCATGACCTCGACCTCGACGACCACGGACGCCACGGCCTTGGGGGCTCGATCAGGCGACCTCCGGCCCTCATTGCGGTAGGGGAAGTCAAATCGACGAACAGGGAACGGATGCAGACCCCGTTCGAGCGCGACGAGGGTGTGGTGGTCACGGTCGGCGCCGGCGCCCGGTGCCACCAGCATCCCTCGGGCCATGTGTTGCGAGGATGCTCGGGATCTCCGCTGGCCAGATCGAGACCGGATTGCGGGCATCGGGTGAGTTTGTCAGACCGCGGGGACCGCTGACCCGCCTGGGTCAGGATCCTCTACCCTGGGCTGGCGACGGAGGACCGGCGTGGGACCAGATCGACACGAGACCAACGCAAGCCCTGGAGGCCACACGCCAACCGGTGGCGAGCCAGCAACCAGCGACGACCTCACCGTCGAGTCGGGCTCCCTGAGAGAGACCGCCCCCAGCGACCCAGGGGAGAACGACGCGTCCCGGCGAAGGTTCGCGATCGTCGCCATCGGGGCCCTGGCATGCATGGTCCTGCTCCTCGGCACGGTGGTTCTCGGCGCGCGTGGCCAGAGGGTCCTCACCACCGTCTCAGCAGCAGAGGCGATCCCTGCAAGCACAACACGAGTGGAGTCCACCACGCCGATCTCTGAGGTGCCCGTCGAGGAATCCACGACGACCGAGGCAACCTCCCCTCCAGAACCCGTCGCGGAGGAGCCCGACGTCCCGATCGAGCTCACGCGGCCGAGCACAGTGCTCACAGGCAAGACAGTCGGCCAGATCCCGGTGTTCACCAGCCCTGGCGGCAGTCCCAAGCTCACCCTCCCCCACCCACGTGCCATCAACGGCAACCCCAACACACCGGTTCCTTTGATCCTGCTTGCCAAGCAGCTGCAGGGTGAATGGATCGAGGTGTACTTGCCGGTGCGACCAAACAGGTCTACGGGATGGGTCAGGCGCAGTGACTTCACGACATCTACCCATGACTTCCTGATCGAGGTGCACCTGTCCCGGTTCAACCTGAAGGTCTATGACGGCAGCCAGCTGTTCATGAACACCTCGATCGGCGTGGCGACTGACAACAGCCCCACACCTGGCGGCCTGTACTACACGATCGAGCTGCTGGCTCCGCCTGACCCCCGTGGACCCTACGGGCCGTACGCCTACGGCCTCTCGGGCTACTCCAACGTCTACCAGTCCTTTGGTGGTGGACCCGGCCAGCTGGGCATCCACGGGACCAACCAACCGGGGGCGATAGGGCAGAAGGTCAGCCATGGCTGCATCCGGCTGAGCAACCAGGACATCACGACCCTTGCGAGGAAGCTGCCGTTGGGGGTCCCGGTGCTCGTGAACCGCAACTAGTTCAAACGGCCGGGACCGGTTGGGGTCAGCGAGTTCGTGGTGCCGGTCCCGGTGCTCGTGTACCGCAACTAATTCAAACGGGGCTGTGTAAACGCCCAACGGGTCACCGAGGCACACCTTCGGGCTTGTGGATGCGAGCCGCCTTCGGGTCCCGTCAGCCGCGGCCGCTGTACTGGGCGCGGGCGCCCAGGCTCTCCTTGTTCAGGCGCTTGGACAGGTGCAATCCCTCCAGCACCAGCTCGGCCGCGCTCGCCAAAGAAGCCGGTGACTCGTCATCACCGGTGAGGACGCGTACAG
>JAHFUU010000329.1 GCA_023264915.1 Microthrixaceae bacterium
GGCTGTGGTCAAGGTGGGCGCGGCCACTGAAGTCGAGCTCAAGGAGAAGAAGCACCGAATCGAAGACGCACTCTCGGCCACGCGTGCCGCTATCGAAGAAGGCGTGGTGGCCGGCGGAGGCACAGCCCTGCTGCGTGCACGTCCGGCGGTAGAGAAGGTGGTGTCCTCACTTGAAGGTGACGAGGCCACCGGCGCCCAGCTCGTGTGGAAGTCCCTTGAGGCTCCGGCTCGTCTCATCGCCGACAACGCCGGTCACGAGGGTGCAATCGTCGTTCGCCAGATCGAATCCGAATCTGGAACCACCGGATTCAACGCTGCGACCGGCGAGTTCGTCGACCTGCCAAAGGCAGGCGTGATCGACCCCGCGAAGGTCACCCGCGCTGCGTTGCAGAACGCGGCTTCGATCGCTGCTCTGCTGTTGACCACCGAGGCTTTGGTGGCCGACAAGCCCGAAGACCCCGCTGCTGCGCCGGCGATGCCCGGTGGCGGCATGGGCGGCATGGGCGGCATGGGCGGCATGATGTGATGCCTGCTGCCCTCGGGTTCGGCGTCAACGACAACTGAACAGATCCCACCGCTACACCAACACCCCCGATTCGTCTGATCCTTCACTCGCATTTCGGGAACGGGGACCAGCGGATCCAACCGACGACCGACCCTCTGCGGGGTCGGTCGTTTCGTTGTCGTGTTCGCCGATCGGCGCCGCCCCTGTCCCTTCTCGTAGGTTCGCTTCGACGCCGGTCAACTGATCGGTGGGTCAAGCTGCCAGGAAGCTGTGCTCAGGGGTCATCGAGGTGCATCATCGGGCTTGCCCGTGCCAACCGAGTGTGGCCAAGCGGTCGTTCGCCGAACCAGGGGGAGCGCCGACGGCATCCCGAGAAGATGAGGGGTCGAGGATCCCATGCCCAGACATGGGGCGTGGGGCCGGAGCAGACCCCGCTGGTTGTCGGGGCCAGATGACGGTAGGCAAGACTTCACCAGTGACTCGGCAGACCCCCAGACCCAATGCGGTCAGGCGCGGGCAGCGGATCCCTTGCCGTCGCCGGGGTCATGTCGGGCTGGCGTCGGGCCGAGCGAGCGGCGGGGCTGGATCGTTGTGGCGGGCTCTGATCCGATTCGGGTTCGCGACCGCCTGGGTGTTCTGCGGCCTCGTGTTCGCGGCGACTTCGGCGAGCGCGCACGCGGTCGTAGTCTCCTCGCAACCTGGTGATCGAGAACAGCTCGCGGCCCCGCCCACCGAGGTGACGGTGAGGTTCTCCGAGCCGGTTTCGATGGATCTCGGCGGCCTGACCGTGCTGAACTCCTTCGGAGACCGCGTCGACTCCGGTGGAACGAACCAACCCCGTGCCGACACCTTGAGGACCGGTCTGGTTGAGGGCCTCGGCGATGGCACGTATGTGACCAACTACAGGGTCGTCTCATCCGATGGCCACCCCGTGAGCGGAGCTGTCGTGTTCTCGGTTGGGGCCCCGGTCGATGAGCCCGGAGCGAGTCGTGTCAAAGAGGGCACCAGACCGGGATTGGAGGTGCTCGGTGCTATCGGAAGGTTTCTGGCGTACGCCGGTGGCCTCGGCGCTGCCGGTGCTGGCTTCTTCGCCTGGTTCCTCCACGACCAGGCTCCAGATCGCAAGCGCCTGGATCGCCCGGTCATCGTGGCGGCGGCGGCCGGCTTCGGAGGGCAGCTCGTCATGGTCGGCGCTCATGCCGCCCTCGCGAGCGGCTCGGGGCTGACGGCGATGTTTGATCCTTCGGTGATCCCAAGGGTGCTGGGGGGCTCCCCGGGTTGGAGCTCGGTGACCTTCGCCGTGGGTTTGGTGGCCTGCGCGGCGTCGATGAAGGCGCACAACACGACTGTGGCGCAGTGCCTCTCGTTCTATGGCCTGGTCGCCGTGGCTTTGTCGTACGCGCTCTGGGGGCACGAGCCCCCTGAGAAGTTGCTCAACTTCGTCGGTGTCACTCTTCACGCTGCGAGTGCCGCTGTTTGGTTCGGTGGGCTCGCAGGGCTGCTGGCCGTTCTCAGGTGGCGATCCGGTGCAGCGGTCGGGGTGAGCCCTGACACCGCAGGGACCCGCCCTGACGCCCTTGTATCACGCGCGCTGATGGGCGATGTCGAAGGGGCCGGCGCTCGGGATCGAAGGGTCGGGCCTGGACCTGAAGCGGCAGCCTCGTTGACCGACACGGTCGGCATAGTCATCAGGTTCTCGACTGCCGCCACGATCTCGGTGGTGCTCGTGGGTCTCGCTGGCGTCGGAATGGCGGGCCTGGAGCTTGGCTCCCCCGGTGCGGTCCTGTCTACGACCTATGGCCGGGCTCTCATCGCGAAGCTGGCTCTTGTCGCCGCCGTTGCCGCCGTTGCCGCCTACAACCACTTCAGGCTCGTGCCAGTGGTGCTTGGTGAGCGCGACGGACGGGGGAGGCCTGATGGAAACGATGAGACTGAGCGAGCGGATCGGATTGATCGTGCGAGCAGAGTCGGCACGGGGGAGGAGATCGCCGATGATGGCTCGTCCGAGCAACCTGATCTGGGTCTATACGAATGGCGAAGGCTCAAGACGGCGGTGTGGTTCGAGGTGATCGCCGTGATCGCCGTGCTCGGCGCCACGGCGATCTTGGTTGGTCTCACCCCGGGCCGCATCTCGAATCCGGATGCGCTCGCTGGGCCATTCTCGGCGACCAAGCCGGTGGGTGCGGGCAAGGTGGAGCTCATCGTCAGCCCCGCAAGAGCGGGGGCGAACACTATTCACATCACATACCTCACAACCGACAACCGGCCCGCCGAGATCGCCCAGAGCGTCACGGTTGACATGGCCCTCCCCGAGAGGGGAGTTGGGCCTTTGAGCCGAAGCGCCACCAAGGCAGGGGTTGGGCACTTCGTCGTGCAGAGCACACCCGACATGTCAATAGCCGGGGCATGGAAGGTCACGCTGGTCTCGCGGCTGGGGGAGTTCGATCAGCAACGAATCGACTTCTCCGTCCCTATCGCTCCTTGACGCGGATGCCTCGCCCACACCCGACCCGCCCGCGGTTAGCCCAGCCTCCAGTCAGGCTGTTCTCTGGAAGGGCTCAGCTAGGTGCCCGGGTCGACGGGGTCGGTCGCGTCGTCGCGGCCATCCAGGCCATCACCATCATCGGGGCGCTCGCGGCGTCTGATCGGGACGCGTTCGGTACCAAGGCGTGACACGACCCTGGCGACGATCGTGACCAGGAAGACCTGGCCGCAGACGGCTTCAGCAACGGCTCCGGCCCGGGCAGCGTCGTTGCCGGGGGTCAGGTCCCCATAGCCGACGGTCGTGATCGTGATGAAGCTGAAGTACTCGAAGTCAGACGAGGCAGGCCTTGCGTTCTGCACGAAGAAGGGCGAGCTCCCGTTCGCATCCAGGGCATAGACCAGGCGGAACGCGGTCGCGAACAGCAGGCCCAGGAGCAGGTAGGCACCAAGCGCCCCGGCCAGAAGGTTCATGGTCACGCGCCGGGCGATGAGCACCCGGCGCAAGATTGCCGGGATGGCGATGGCAAGGAGTACGGCGAACAGTGCCGAGGCGATCGCCACGATCAAGTGATTCGTGTTGTCGGAGGCCGCCCCGAGCTGCGCGGCGACACCCAAAGTGCCGGCGACCAGGCCGACGATTGACAGCCCGTGCAACGCCTTCTCGGTTAGGTGTGACCGCCTCAACGTGAGCAACAGGGTTCCGGCCGCCAGCACGGTGGTCACGACCTGCATCAAGGTGTTGCCTTCGTCGAAGGGGATCAGCACGACGATCGTGAGGGTCAGCAAGAAGACCGGTACGTAGCTGTCAGAGCCGAGCAACTCCTCCCGCAGCTCCCGGCGCAAATCGCGCCAAGACACTTCAGCCTCGTCTATCTCACCGGCATGCAGCGATCGCACGATCGCACCGACGTCATGCGCCTCTTGACGGAGGTGGTGGCCTCGGTGCCTGTCCGGCGGATCCATGGCCGAGCTCGATCCCGAATCTGGAGCACTGCCCGAGGTCGTCGCCGCGGCCTCCGCGCTCGGCTTGCCTGCCTTTGCGGCGAGATCATTCCCATCGTGGTCGGCCACTGAAGCGACGTTAGGCGCTATTCGCCATGGGAGTCGCGCCGACGGCGCCCGAGAAGATCAGAGGTCGACGGTCCCATCCCGATCACATGACTTGTCGGGCTGGGGCGCAGCCCCGTTAGCGTTCTCCCAGGAGGTTGATCGGGGTGGAAGCCAGAGGCGGTCCCCAGCGGATCCCC